>JALXCH010000333.1 GCA_026991005.1 Calditrichia bacterium
TTCGCGAAGGAGAGAAGCGGGGAATTCGAGGGGATGATATTGTCAATCTGGGAATGGTGATTATTATTTCTTCTGTCTTCGGGGCTCGGCTTTTTTACGTGTTATTTCATCTGGAAGAATTTCGTGGGCGCTGGATTTACACCTTCTGGCCGGTGCAGGAAGATGGCACCATTGGCCTGGGGGGATTAATTGTGTTGGGTGGATTTCTCACCGCATTTATTGCTTCGGCGGTTTATATTCTGGTGAAAAAACTCGATTTCTGGAAAGTGGCCGATAGTGTTGCTCCTTCCATTGCTCTGGGAGTATTTCTAACACGGATTGGCTGCTTTTTAAATGGATGTTGTTTCGGAAAAGCATGCTCGCTCCCCTGGGCTGTGGTATTTCCGCCTAATAGTCCCGCGGGTACAGTAATGGGAAATACGCCGATTCACCCCACTCAACTTTATTCCTCCTTTTATGGATTGGTGATTTTTCTTATTTTACTATATGTGAATCGCAAACAGCGTTTCGATGGGTTGCTTATCGGGTTATTTTTAATTTTATACGGAATTTCCCGTTTTACGGTCGATTTTTTTCGTTATTACGAGCACCAGATGTTTATTATCGATGGCCTGGAATTTAACCAGATTGTCAGTTTACTCATGTTTGTAGGGGGTATTTTCATACTGCTGTACAGGGGAAAAGTCCCGCAGAACAAGATGCCCGAATAAATCCTTGACTATATTAAATTTAATGTATATATTTAATCAAATCTAAACTTGGGGAGGAATTTAATGAAGAAGCTGGCCCAATTTAGTGTATTACTGATATTCATCATTGCGATGGTAGCCTGGGGAGGATGCGCTGGGGGGAAGAAAACCAGTAAAGGTGCCGAAGCGACCGCTGCCGAACAGGGAAGTACAGATGACTATGACGAAATTGAAAAGTTGCTGGGTATCGATAGACAGGATGCCGAAAGACAGCAAAGGGAATCTCAGACTGCGGCGAAAACCACTCAACCGGAAAAAAAGGATGATTTGATTAATCTGCTGGAAGTAGATGAAGGTAAAAAGAAAACCACTGTTACCGAGAGTAGCTCTCCCGAAATAGATAAACGTATTGTTCGTTTAAAAAAACAGGTAGAACGCTTACAGAAAGAATTAAGGCGTAAGGATTTGGAAATAGCCGATCTGAAAGCGAAGTTATTGGCCGCACAAACAGCCTCTCAGTCACAGGCATCCTTTGGCACCGAGAGCCAGGGTAGCGGGTTTTACCAGACCACTGCTGCCGCCGCTGGTCCCATCTCCCAATCCGAATACGAAGCGCAATACAAACATGGTCTGGAATTGTTCCATCAAAGGAAGTATCGCGAGGCACTTTCTGTTTTCGAGAAGCTCCTGGCAATCGATACCAATAACAATCTGGCCGATAATGCTCAGTATTGGATTGGAGAGTGTTATTATGCGATGGGGCGCTATAAAGAAGCGATTATTGCGTTCGAAAAGGTATTTACGTTTAAATTCTCCAATAAAAACGATTATGCGCAATTTAAAATTGGTCAGTGTTACTATAAATTAGGCGACCGGGAGCGTGCCCGCCAGGAGTTTCAGGAATTACTGGACAATTATCCCAATTCCGAATTGGTGACACGTGCCAAAGAATATCTTGCCCAGCTTTAAATACCCGCTTTGTGTTCAATGTGCAGAGGGAGATAGCTTCGGTTATCTCCCTTTTTTTATTGGATTGTTTTGAAAGGGAAAGGATTCCTTCCTGCAGGCTGCCCCGAGGAATTACCCGCATACCCGAGCAAAGCTTTTATAGTTCTCCGGGATTTTCATCGTTTTCGGAATGAAAGATAGTTCAATTTCCTTTTTGTAAAAAACCAGATTCGTTGTATTTTCTCATGCTAAAATAACAAAAAGGGTGTGATGACGATGGTTAAAAATATTCTGATGTGGGGAATAAGTATTCTGGTTCTTCTCTTTGTGATTCTGGGATTGTTCGCTTTTTTCCAGATGAAGCAAATGAAACCGGTGTACGAAGATGCTGAACTTCCCGAGTTAAATGCGAAAGTAAGCGTGGGATGGGACAGCAGCGGCGTGGTGCACATTCGTGGAGAATCCGTGCGAGATGTGATTATTGCTTCCGGGTATATTGCTGCTAAAGAACGACTGTGGCAGATGGAAATTCAGCGGCGGCTGGCTCGCGGACGACTCTCCGAAGTGTTTGGGGATACCACTCTTAAAATCGACCGTCTTTTCCTGACACTGGGTATGGATTCTTTAACTCAAGTTCTTTACAACACACTCTCTCAGGAATCCCGCCAGTGGTTGCAATGGTATGCCCAGGGAATCAATGCCTACCTGAAAAATGTGGGCGAGGATTTGCCTCTGGAATTCGTTTTGATGCGATTCCGACCGGAACCCTGGAAACCGCAGGATTGTTTGTACCAAACCCGAATTATGGCCTGGTTCCTGAATTTTAACTGGAAAGCGGATGTTCTGTACTGGTTACTTTCTTCCGAACTTCCGCCCGAAAAATTTCGCGAAATCTGGCCGGATTGGCAAAAATACCCCACCATTCTCAAAGTTCAGGAGGTACAGCAACTGGCTGCGGCAATCAATTTTCTGGATGAGGGCATAAGAGCATTCTTTAATCCTGCGGGATTCGTACCGGGAAGTAACAACTGGGTCTTAGCTCCCCAAAAAACAATTACCGGAGCAGCCTTTTTGGCAAACGATCCCCATTTACACCTGGATCTGCCATCTATCTGGATGGAAATGCACCTTCAGGCTCCCGGGTTAAATGTTGCGGGATTTGGATTCCCCGGGGCACCCGGTATTATTATTGGCCGCAATGAGAGGATCGCCTGGGGTGTAACCAACGGAATGATTGATGATGCTGATTATTTTGTGGAAAAAATCGATACCGTGAAAAAGACGTATATTTTAGATGGTAAAGAATACCCCCTTAAAGTGTATCGTCGTAACATCCCCATAAAGGGGAAACCGGATAAATGGATTACCATTTACGAGACCCTGCATGGTCCGGTGATGAATGCACTTTTTCCCAAATTAAAACTGCCTGAAACAATTGCGCTGCAATGGATGGGGCGGGAAAAATCGGATGAAGTGCTTACTTTTATTCAACTGTCTCGGGCAAAAAATTGGGACGATTTTAATCGCGCCTTAACTCATTTTGCGGTTCCCTGCCAGAATTTTGTTTATGCAGATGTCAATGGAAATATCGGTTATCGCCTGGGAGGAAAGGTACCGATACGTAGCTATAAAAATGGATTGCTACCCCGGCGGGGCGACCTTTCCCGGAATGAATGGACTGGTTTTATTCCTTTCGAGAAAATGCCCCATTTGTTCAATCCACCACGAGGCTGGATCGCCACGGCTAACAACGATGTAACCGGGGATAAGGAGAGGTATTTTTCCGAATTATGGGAACCACCATATCGTGCTCTTCGCATTGAACAATTAATTCAGCAAAAACAGAAACTCTCTGTCCAGGATATTCAAAATATCCAGATGGATGATTATAACGCCATGGCTGCAGAACTTTTACCAGAATGGTTAAAAGTGCTGAAAGCTCAGGAGCATCTCTCCCCACAGGAAGAAGACGTAATATTGCTCCTGGAAAAGTGGGACTACCGAATGGCAACCGATGCCATTGCTCCTTCTGTTTACGAAGCATTTCAATATCAACTCATTAAAAATATTTTTCAGGATGAAATGGGGAAAGCGGTTTTCCGTCTTTTCACTAATTTACCCAATTTTTACTACCGGGTATTTGTCCGCGTGGTTCAAACTACCAATTCCTCCTGGTTTGATGATGTGAATACCCCAGAAACCGAAGGTAAGGACGACATGATTCTCCGGAGTTTTCGGGAGGCTCTGAAGATGCTTGCTAAAATGGCGGGGGAGAACATGGAAGAGTGGGAATGGGGACGTTTGCACACTCTGGAACTGAAACACTTGTTAGGCCAGGTGGCGCTCACACGTTCGATTTTTAATCGAGGGCCGTATCCGGTGGCGGGTAATGGAGCTACCGTAAATGTAGCAACCTATCTTTATAAAGATCCCTTTAAAATGGTTGCCGGCCCGTCCATGCGGATGATCGTCGATTGGAGCAAACCAGATTTTTATTTGAGTATTCTCCCGGGAGGAAATAGCGGGAACTTTTTGAGCGATTATTACGATAATCAAATTGCAGGCTGGTTACATGGGAGGTTAAAACAAGTTAATTTGCAGAGCAATCGTTTTGCAGAAAAACTGATGTTATTGCCGGTCGGGGAATGAAGATTGTGGAATAATAATTAGAAAATGGGGCGGAATGAGTTTGTTTTTTGCAGAACATCTGGTTGAAATTCAGGGGTGAAAAAAGGAGTATTTCAACAAAATTTTATTTAAATTTTGTCTTGATTTACCTATAGAGAACGATTATATTTGTCGCCGCTTTTTGAGGGAGGAGGGATAAGGATAAGAGGTAAGAAAAAAGAAAAAAGATAGTTGCATTAGCGGGAATAGATGCGTAATATTAATGACGCATTGTTGGTCTAGGACATTGTAAGTACTCTTACATCTTTAGGGAATAAAGGGGTAAGAGGGGATAGAAGCAGAGCGCGAGCGTTATAGAGAGAAGGATAATAGGACAACGGAGAGTTTGATCCTGGCTCAGGACGAACGCTGGCGGCGTGCCTAACACATGCAAGTCAAGGGGAAAGTCTGGCTTCGGCTGGGCGAGTACACTGGCGGACGGGTGAGTAACGCGTAGGCAACCTACCCCTATGACCGGGATAACCTTGCGAAAGCGGGGCTAATACCGGATGTGGTCTTACCTTTGCCTGGAGGTAAGATTAAAGCTGCTTCAGAATTGAGGTAGCGCATAGGGATGGGCCTGCGTCCCATTAGCTAGTTGGTAGGGTAACGGCCTACCAAGGCGACGATGGGTAGCTGGCGTGAGAGCGTGATCAGCCACACTGGGACTGAGATACGGCCCAGACTCCTACGGGAGGCAGCAGTGGGGAATATTGCGCAATGCCCGCAAGGGTGACGCAGCGACGCCGCGTGGGGGATGAAGCTCTACGGAGTGTAAACCCCTGTCAGAGGGGAAGAAGGTGTCGGATTCGCAAGGGTTCGGCATTGACGGTACCCTCAGAGGAAGCTCCGGCTAACTCCGTGCCAGCAGCCGCGGTAATACGGGGGGAGCCAGCGTTGTCCGGAATCACTGGGCGTAAAGGGCGTGTAGGCGGGTATCCAAGTCAGATGTAAAAGGTCACGGCTCAACCGTGGTTGGTCATCTGAAACTGGCTATCTTGAGTTCGAGAGAGGGTGGTGGAATTCCCGGTGTAGCGGTGAAATGCGTAGATATCGGGAAGAACACCGGAGGCGAAGGCGGCCACCTGGCTCGATACTGACGCTGAGGCGCGAAAGCGTGGGGAGCAAACAGGATTAGATACCCTGGTAGTCCACGCTGTAAACGATGGGCACTAGGTGTCGGTCTTGTTTCGTGCAGGATCGGTGCCGGCGCTAACGCACTAAGTGCCCCGCCTGGGGAGTACGCTCGCAAGGGTGAAACTCAAAGGAATTGACGGGGGCCCGCACAAGCGGTGGAGCATG
Source organism: Calditrichia bacterium (assembly GCA_026991005.1). The sequence continues at coordinate 5,607 of JALXCH010000333.1, forward strand.
TGGTTTAATTCGATGCAACGCGAAGAACCTTACCGGGGCTTGAACT
>JALXCH010000334.1 GCA_026991005.1 Calditrichia bacterium
CTCCAACGAAGTTCCTATCAGTTATATTACCAATGGGGTTCATGCCCTTACCTGGATCTCCCGCAAAATGCGAGAAACGTTTACCCGGCATCTTTCTCCCCGGTGGATGGAATCCATAGATGCAACCGATTTCTGGAACAAGGTGGATGAGATCCCGGACGAAGTTCTCTGGAAAACCAAGTTAGCACTAAAAGAGAAAATGATCAATCATGTGCGGGAGCGGCTGGAAAAACAGTTTAAGCGGAATAAAATCGGTTCGCATCGCGGGCTGCGCATTCGAAATGCCATTCGCACCGAAACGCTTACCATTGGTTTTGCCCGTCGTTTTGCCACCTACAAACGGGGCACTTTGATTTTTCGGGACATCGAACGTTTGAAGCGGCTTATCAACCATCCCGAACGACCGGTGCAAATTATTTTTGCCGGAAAGGCCCATCCCAAAGATACAGGCGGACAGGAACTCATTCGCCAGATTTATCAGATTTCCATGCAGCCGGAATTTCGCGGAAAGGTGATTTTTGTGGAGAATTATGACATGGGGCTGGCGCGGGATTTAATCTCCGGTGTGGATGTGTGGTTGAATAATCCCCTGCGCACTCAGGAAGCTTCCGGAACCAGCGGCCAGAAGGCGGGAATGAACGGCGGGTTAAATTTCAGCGTGCTGGATGGCTGGTGGTGCGAAGGCTACCGGGGGGATAACGGCTGGGCTTTCGGCGATCAGGACGATTTTCCTTCTCAGGAGGAGTGGAATGCCTGGGATAGTGAAGAGCTCTACGACATTCTGGAAAACGAAATCATTCCCCTGTACTACCAGCGTGATGAGAATGATATTCCGCATCAATGGATACAATTCATGAAAAATTCCATTAAAAGCATCCTGCCGGTGTTTAATACCCATCGCATGGTTAAAGAATATCTCCAGACCATGTACCTACCGGCTTTTCAAATGGCGGAACTTTATTCCCGGGAGAATTTCCGGATTGCTCGGGAAATTTCTCAATGGAAAGAGAGAATCCAGCGATTCTGGAGCGATGTTCGAATTGTACCGAATCACAATCACACTCTCCAACAAACCATGGAGGTGAATTTCGGAGAGGAGCTTCCCATAGAAACGGTGGTGGAACTGGGACGTTTGACACCGGAAGATGTGAGGGTGCAGATGTACATGGTGCGGCTGGAGCTGGATGGTTCACTGAGTGATGATTTTGAAGTGTTCGATCTTTCTTTAACGAAGAAACTGGAGCCGGGTAAATTTCTCTATTCCGGGAAAATTAAACCGTCGGATAGCGGAAATTATCGTTACACCTTTCGAGTACTCCCTTATCATCCTCATCAGGTGAATCCGGTGGAAGTGGGTTTGATTCACTGGCTAAATGGTGAGGCGTTTTAAGGCTGGTAAGATGGGTCATATTTTTCTGTACTGCTGAGGCTACGAGCGGCGCGGAGGTTTCCCGTTACCGGTAAAATTGGTGTAATCCCGGGAAATTCGATTTAATGGGACTATTTTCTCTGGTACAATTCCTCCAGACGCTGCAATGTTTGCTGGTAAGCTTCCT
>JALXCH010000335.1 GCA_026991005.1 Calditrichia bacterium
CCAGACTGACAACCTCCTGTTGATGCACATCGAAAATGCGATTGCGGTAAATGAACATCCGTTTCGCAAAGTCTTTTTCCCTTCCGCCCTGCACCTCAATGTGAATTAACAACCACTTTTCCTCCCCGTTCTTCAAACACACCTGTACCAGCTTATCCACTATCCGACGTCCCGTCTCCCCTCCCCGCACAATCTGCTGAAACTCCTTATCAAGAAATTTATATCCACAGGAAAAATCAATATCCGCGGCAATGTGAGGAAAGAAGAACTCCATGAATTCCCGAAACAAATGGGTGAGCGCTTCTTTCCAGGCAGCATCTTCTGACATAGTTCCTCCCAAGCGTTTCTTTTACTCCACCAAGTTTGTTGTTTAACCCAATTGAATACGCTTTGCAAAAACAAAACAAAGAATCAAAATTTAATGAAATATCAGGAGTTAACTAAAGTTCTTTCTAATTAAATTTTGTGTCTTGCTTGAGCGGGAGATTCTTCACCCTGCTTGCGCAGGGTTCAGAATGACAGGTTAAAGTAATTTTTACGAAAATAAAGAAATAAAAAATTCTACTATTTCATTCGAATTACGGATAGAGTTTAATAAAAAAGCGGAAATTTTTCAAATAATGGCATGCAATTTTTTAGTAGATTCCGGGGGAATTGAAAGTGAGGTTAAAATGGGGTAGTTCATCTAAAGAAAATGTTTTTTCCTTTTAGATTAGCAAAGATGATTTATTTCCCCGAATAAGTGCTTTGCCTTTTAAACGAGAGTACAGGAAATGTCCTCCAAGCAGGTTTCATTAGACGAATATCACTCTCTTCTGCGACCCTCTATTTTGCTTTCAAAATTTCTAAATATTTATTTTTTGGAGTAAAAAATCCCTCCCATTTCCTCTATTCGAGGTGTTTTAAAGAACCCGGGTGCAATCAAAGCTTTTTAAACTTTTTCTTCCACCGGATGATTTTAAAGGAGATGTGCTATTTCCATCCAGTAGCCCGGTTTAAGCACCCGGGAAAAATCTGAGATTAACCATCCTTTTCTTCCAGGGCAATGCGGATGCGGGCATCCACAACTTTGCTGGAGCTAGCCTCCGGAAATGCTTTAAAAGGATTCAAATCCATTTCCTGAATCAAAGGCCAATCCAGTGCCAGTTGAGAGAGCCGTTGAATGTTCTCCGCCAGGAAATCCAGGTCCACTCCTGCCTGGCCGCGAACTCCCTGCAACAGCGGAAAACCTTTGATTTCGGCAATCATTTCCCGGGCATCGCGATCGGTCACCGGAGCCAGACGAAAACTCACGTCCCGAAACACCTCAATAAAAATTCCGCCCATGCCAAACATGATGAGCGGTCCGAAACCGGGATCCCGCTTCATGCCCAGAGCTACTTCCCGTCCTCCGGAAACCATTTCCTGTACCAGAATTCCCAGGATTCGATCGCCCTCGGTAATTTTTAGAGCATTGCTCATGATTTCATCAAAAGCCTGACGGATACTCTCTTCGCTCTCCAGTCCAATTCGTACCCCGCCCATATCGGATTTATGCACAATATCATCCGATTCGATTTTTAGCACTACAGGTTTCCGGAGCTCACGGAAAAATGCCACCGCTTCTTCCGGAGACTGAACCAGTGCGGTGCGGGGGAGGGGGAAACCGTAATGTTCCAGAATGGAATACACTTCCATGCTCCGAAGGTATTCCCGTCCTTCGGCGCGCGCCTGTTCGAAAAGATGAATCAGTCCATTTTTGGGTGCTGTAAATTTTTTGACCTTCCCAAGCGGTGCTTTGCGCCACTGGCGGTAGCGCAGCATAGCGGCAATGGCACGGGCCGCCGATTCGGGATAGGCGTATACTGGCAGGTGGAGCTCCTGAAATACATCCAGACCACAGGAATCGTCCCATTGGGACATGAGTACCACAAAGACTGGTTTTTTACGGTTCTTGCTCAGTACCTCCCGTAAATTTTCGGCAATCATGCGGGGAGTGGTGTTAACCGGTGGGCGAACAATAATTACCATCACTGCATCGGTGTTCTCGTCCCGCAACACGGCCTGGAGTGCCTGGCGATAGGTCTCTTCGTTGGCGCTGGCAATCATATCCACGGGATTGTGCACCGAAGCTTCCTCTGGCAGAAAGCTTCGGAGCGTATTCCGGGTTTTTTCGGAAAGGGGTGCCATTTGCAGACCGTTGCGCTCAATAGCATCGGTGGCCAGGATACCCGGACCCCCTGCGTTAGTTACCACGGCGACCCGGCCTCCTGCGGGAAGGGGTTGGGTGGAAAATGCCAGCGACAGTTCAAACAGCTCCTCGATGGAATCTGCTCGCAGGATACCCGTTTGTTTAAAGAGGGCATCGTTTGCGGCATCGCTGCTGGCCAGCGCGCCGGTATGGGAAGAAGCGGCTTTCGCTCCACTCTGGCTGCGCCCGGCTTTTACCGCAATCACCGGTTTGCGACGGCTTAAATTCCGCGCCACCCGGCGAAAACGTACCGCATCTTCTATACTTTCCAGATACAGCGTTACCACATCCGTACGCTCGTGGTTTTCCAGATATTCCAGAAAATCGCTGTCGCCCAGGTCGGCTTTATTCCCTTCGCTCACAAAAATGGAAAATCCCAATCGCAGCGTTTTGCTCATCTCCAGAACCGCCACACCCAGAGCGCCGGATTGGGAGACAAAGGCCACGTTCCCCACATACGGCTCGGTAGGCGAAAAGCTGGCATTCAAACTCACTTCAGGATCGGTGTTGATGATTCCCATGCAATTGGGGCCAATCAAACGCATGTTGTAGCGCTGCACTACCTCCATCAACTGGCGTTCACGCTCCACACCCTCGCCACCCACTTCCCGAAAGCCAGCCGTAATCATGATGATGTTGCGGATCCCTTTGCGTCCGCAGGATTCCACTGCTGCAATGGCCAGCTCCTTTCGTACCATGATGACTGCCAGATCCGGGACTTCCGGGAGCGATTCCACATCCGGATAGCAGGGAATTCCCGCAATCTCCGGTGCTTTGGGATTAATGGGATATATTTTTCCGCGATAGTTGAATTTCAAGACATTGTCGAAAAATACCCGTCCCAGACTCCCCTCTTTGCGCGAGGCACCAATAATTGCAACAGAAGCAGGTTGAAAAAATCCGTCCAGTTCCATACAATCTCCTTAATTTCCCTTTAACCGGCGTGCAATATTGTTGATTATCTGAATAAACTCGGGAATATTCAACGGCTTTTTCAGGAATGCTTCCACATCCAGGCTGAGTACATCTTGGGGGCGATAAAGATGGGAATAACCGGTAATGAGCACCACCGGAAGATCGGGCCGGAGGGCCTTCACCTGTTCCGTGAGCTGGAATCCGTTCATCTCCGGTAATTCCACATCGAAAATCGCGATATCGAACTGCCCGTTCCGAAAAATAGCCAGTGCTTCCTGCCCGTTACTGGCTGTGGTGACCATAAAACCACTCATGACAAAGGCATCTTTTAAGGTATTTAACAGATCGAAATCATCATCCACAATCAGTAGGCGGGTCATGATTTCCCTTTCCGTTTACATGGCTAGGGGAATATATGAATTTTCGCGTCCTGTTCAAGGAGTTTTTCAATTAACCCCGGGGAAGGATCTGCTAAATAGGATGTTGCCGGGAGGACACGAATGGTACGTATCAACGGATTTTCCGGTTAATTGGCAGTTCCCATTTCTTCATCCGCCCGGTGAATACAATCAATCACATTTTTCAAGTAAATGAATATGAGTCCCGCCATGAAGTCGTCAAATTCACCCTGCGACGCTTCTTCAATAATGGCTTCGATGGTTACCCGGAGGAGAGGAACCTGAGGATGGTTCTCCAGTATCTTACTCACCACCTGAAAGAATTCCATCTCCTCCAGCACTCCAATTCTATCCAACATGCGAGCGTTTTCTTCATCAACTTTCAGAATAAGTTCATCATCGATTTGCTTTAAATGAGGGTTCTCTTGCTCCATGATACGCCAGATAAAATACCCGTACATTAAAAGGACAGAGCGTGCCTCCTCGTTCAGGTCCTTTCCGCCAACGGTAAGCAAATAGGAGAGCAGCCAGGGTTGGCGGGAGGCGAATTCTTGCACCACCAGTTGCACATCTTCCAGTCTGGTTTGCATAACCTCTTCCAAGCGCTCAAGAACTGTGTTCATCGGGATGGTACGCATGAATATCCTTTCCTGCTTCGTTAATGAAACGGATGCCCGGTGCTTTCCGGAAACGATTTAAAAAGTCACAACCACGTGTTCCCTGCATAAAAGCAACATTACTTCCGGGAGATGGGGTGGTAATTACCTCTGTTTCCGCAGGGTCTGAAATAGCCCAATAGTCATCAGAATAAGGCTCACGATGTAGAGAGGCCACCAGAAGTGCCCTGGTTGAAAAATTTCGATTTGTTCCACACCGTATTGCCTGACGAAGGTAAATGCAGGCTGGAGGAAGGCAATCAAACCTGCACCGGCACCCAGAATAAAAATAGCCAAACTTCGAGTATCGAAGAAAACGGGTCGAGAGGTGGTGAGCGCCACACCGCCCCAGATGACGAAGAGCAGTGCAATGAGCGCCGGGCAGATCCAGGGACCAAACCAGGCCCAGGGAATCAGAAACAGAATGTCCCATTCACCCCAGTGGAGTGGCCAGCCGATAAAAACCTTTAGCCAGACATAGTAAAAAATATCCCAGATACCAAACTGGTACACGAAAGCAGCAAAAATTCGGGTGGTGTCCTTTTTCACAGCCAGGAACGCTACGCTGAGCATCATCACAATGGTGGCAGCTTCGCGAGCCAGTTCAACCTTCACATCCAGCGCATTGAACAGGCGTAAGGGGAAAATTGCCCGAATGTTGCCGGGATAGTACAACTCCCGTAAATACACCACCACTGCTGCTTCCAGCAATGCCATGGCAATGGCAAATATGGTTAGCCAGAAAACCTGCCGCTTCATGGTTCTCTACCTGTTTTCTTCCTGACAAATTTACCTCACAACTCCGGGGAAAAACAAATTAAAATCCAGGAAGCGAATTCAAAGGAAGAATAACCTTTCCCTGAAGAAACTAGGCTTGATTAAAGTTCACAAATTACTCCGCTGGAGGTAGAGAGAACATTTGGAAGAATATGAAAAGTGTTTCTGTGTGTTCCGGCAGGGTCGCCGCTGAATTCCAGTTTCACTTTTCTTTCCTGAAATTTTTCGGTGGATTCAGGACGAACGAACGCTCTTGGAGAATTGGTCACACCTTAACAACAACGTGGGTTTGTTTCTCGAAATACCCCTTTCCTCTGCCTTCTTGAAAACTAATTTTTTGCAAAAACTCTCCGGAAAAAGGAACGATTCTGTGTTTATTACCATTCCATGGGCGGTGTCACCGAATTCGCCTCTTTTGATTCATGCCTAACTAGAAAATGGGCGGTTAGTACCCCAACCGCCGCAACTTATTCTCCTTTTTCCGCCAGTCTTCCATGACCTTCACATAAAGTTCCAGGTACACCGGTCGCTCCAGAAACGCTTCAATCTCCTGACGCGCCAGTTCTCCCACCCGTTTCAGCGCCTGTCCTTTTTTCCCGATTAAAATTCCCTTTTGCGATATTCGTTCTACGTAAATGATGGCGCGGATGAAATCCTT
>JALXCH010000336.1 GCA_026991005.1 Calditrichia bacterium
TTCCTCGGACCATTCAGTTCGGTATTTCGGTGGATCTCTAAACAAGGAGGGATGCCATGTTAAAGAATAAAAGACAACAAAATGAACTGGAGGGATATGCAATGAAACTCCGTAAATTTTTGCCATATATTTCGCTGGTATTCATACTGGCACTGCTGTTGGCTCTGGCGGGATGCAGTCTGGATGTCACCGACCCCAACAGTGCCAGTGAAGAATCGGTGTTGAATACTCCGGAGGGAATTATTTCCCTGGCTGTGGGAATTCAGCAAGCCTATGCCACGAATCTATTCCATCGTCAGGTGTTTACCACCGCTGTAACCGCCCGGGAAATGGCGGTAAACAATACTTTTGCCAATCTGGTGGAGCTGGAAAATGGCGGCACGGAACTGAGCGGCGATAACGAAGGATTAATCGGGTGGTGGAACAATGCCTACAAAGTGATTGGAATGGCTGAGGATCTGATTGAGAATACTCCCAAAGTGAAAATGGATCCCGGAACGAAAAGCGGCATCATTGCTCTGGCGAAACTGATGAAGGCAATGGCGATTGGCGGACTTGCTACCGGCTGGGAAAAAATGCCGATAAATACGGATAAAAATGGGAAAGCTGAGTTTGTGGATCGCATCCAGGCCCTGCAATATGCAGTGGATTTGCTCACGGAAGCGCTGAACGAAATTAATGAGACTACACCTTCGGATGAATTCAATTCCAATGTTTTGAATCAGGGGCTGGATTTGAAAAACACCATCCAGCTGTACCTGGCGCGCTTCAAGCTGTTTGCGGGCGATTATAGTGGTGCACTCAATGCCGCCAATGCCGTGGATCCGAACGCCGTTTCCATGTTTGTGTACGACGACCTGAACCAGAATCCGTTCTGGAATAATACCCAGACCACTCCCAACTACGCTCCGCGGGATTATTTCGGTGTTCACTATCCGGATGCCGATACTGCCGATGCCCGGTTGGCCTTTTTCATGAGTAAATCCGATGCCCAGTCCAATCCTCACGGCTATCCCATCGAGGATTGGAATTCGCCTTTCTATGCTTCGGCGGTGGCTTCGGTGCCGGTGTATGTACCGGGCGAGATTCATCTGATTAAGGCAGAAGTCTATTTGAATCAGGGCGATATTACCAGCGCGATTAATGAAATTAACATCATTCGCACGAAAACGGCGGCGGACGATCCGCTGGGCATTGGTGCAGGGCTGGCCCCTTATTCCGGTCCTGCTAACGAGGATTCGGTGCGCGAGGAACTCTTCCGCCAGCGAGCTGCCGAGCTGTTTGGACAGGGATTGCGCCTGGAAGATGAACGCCGCCTGGGGCAACCGGGCCCCGATCCCTCCGATGCTTTCCAGCGCAGCCGCAATTACTATCCGTATCCTTCGAACGAGCGGAAAAATAATCCCAACACGCCGCCAGATCCCAACATTTAGCGGTTCTAACTTTTCCCCTTTTTTCGGAAGGCGCTTTTCCGGTTTTCCCGGAGGCGCCTTCTTTTTTTACGGGAAGCGGGAACCGCTGTTCAGCAGAAATTCCGGTAAGGTCGAGCGATGCCTTCCTCCTTCCGCAGTTCTCCCCTTAATTTCGAAAGGATAAGAGAAAAATCCTTTGTATTGACAATTTTAGCGGTGGGGAAGTTTGGGAAGGATTGCCCTTCTCAGAAGGGTAGTTCGTGAGTTAAACAGAAAACTTACCCTTGGTCTCATTCTGTTGAATTAAGGGGGATATCATTTCTGCTCCGGATGTCTTCCAATTATTTGGGTTCACCAAAAGATATTGTAAGAAATTGCAAACCCGCGGAATGCTCCTCGGAGGGGAAAATCACCGTAAAATCACTTTCTTTAATAATTGACACTTCTGTCTGTTCATGTTATATTTGCTATTCAAATTGAGGGCGGTTCGGTGAAAAAAATTGCAGTTTTTGCCTCAGGAAGAGGGAGTAATTTCCAGGCAATTCACCGGAACATTGAACAGGGTGAGCTTCCTGCCCGTATTCAGTGCTTGATTACGGATAATTCCAATGCAGGGGCACTTCAATATGCCAGCGAAAAACACATCCCTGTGTACATCATACCGCCCCGAGAATACTCTTCTGGCGAAGCGTTTGGAAACGCCTTGCTGGAGGTATTAAAACGCCACCAGGTGGAATGGATTATCCTGGCGGGTTATCTGAAAAAAATTCCGGAAAATGTAGTGGAAGCCTATTCGAACCGAATCGTCAACATTCATCCGGCTTTGCTTCCGGCCTTTGGCGGAAAAGGGATGTACGGAATGCGTGTGCACCGCGCGGTATTTCAGTCCGGCGCCCGGGTAAGCGGGGTAACCGTACACCTGGTGAACAATGAGTACGATGCCGGCCCCATCGTGATGCAGCAGGCAGTGGATATTGCCCACTGCCAGAGTCCGGAAGAAATTGCCCGGGAAGTTCTGCAGGTGGAGCATCAGGTGTTCTCCCGGGCTCTGAAGCAATTGTTTACCCAACCGTTCACCGTATCCGGGAATCGTGTGGTATTTGGGAGCAACGGAATTTAGCGAGATGCAGTTTTATGAAGGAATGGATTGAAATAAAACGGGCGTTGATTAGCTGCTGGGATAAAACCGGGTTGTTGCCTTTCGCCACAGCGCTGGTGGGGCAGGGGGTGGAAATTGTCTCCAGCGGCGGTACCGCTCGTTTTCTGAAGGAAAATGGGCTCCCCGTTACCGAAGTGAGCGAGGTGACTCGCTTCCCCGAATTACTGGATGGACGAGTGAAAACACTGCATCCCGCGATTCATGGAGGAATATTGGCTCGCCGCATTCCGGAGCATCTCCAGCAGTTGGAAGCGCAGGGAATTCAACCCATCGATCTGGTGGTGGTGAATCTGTACCCTTTCCTCTCCATGCGGGAAAAGGCAGAACTCACCACGGAAGAGATGGTGGAATTCATTGATATTGGCGGACCGACGATGCTTCGAGCAGCCGCAAAGAATTTTCGCCATGTGGTAGCGCTGCACCAACCGGCGCAGTACCAGCCGTTTCTGGAGAGCTGGAAGTCCCACGATTACCGATTCCCCGTTACCGAAAGCCGCAAGCTGGCCGCCGAAATTTTTTTCACCACCGCCTATTATGATGCCCAAATCGCCGATTATTTAACGGAGCAGGAGGAAGAGGAAGGTTTCCTGGAGCAGATTTCGTTCTTCTTTCAAAAAGAAAAAAACTTACGGTACGGAGAAAATCCCCACCAACGGGCCGCTTTGTACCGGCCAATGACTACGGGCGAAAGAAAGGTGCCGGAGCAGTTGTGGGGCAGAGAAATGTCGTTCAATAATTATGTGGATGTGAGTGCTGCGGCGGCGCTGGCGCAGGAATTCCAGGAGCCGTTTGTGGCGATTATTAAACACACCAACCCCTGTGGTGCTGCCAGTGCTGCTTCCGTAAGCGAGGCTTTCGACCGTGCTCTGGCGGGAGATCCGCTCTCGGCCTTCGGTGGAATTGTGGCCACCAATCGACCTGTGGATGAGGCAACGGCGGAGAAAATTGCCGCTTCGTTTTACGAATGTGTAATTGCTCCGGAGTACCATCCCGGGGCTCTGAAGATTTTACAGAAGAAGAAAAATTTACGTCTTCTACGTCATGTGCCATCGGGCCAGGAAGCAAAGGTACCGGAGGCAAAATTTCTTCCTTTTGGGATGCTGCTTCAGGAGCCTGATACGCTGGATTGGGTGGAAGAAAAATTGGAATCGGTGGGCGCCCGCCAGCCGGAGAAACGGGAACGCGAAGATCTGTTCTGGGCCTGGAAGGTGGTTAAATACGTGAAGTCCAACGCCATTGTGCTGGTGAAGAATCGCCAGGTGTTGGGCGTCGGTGCAGGCCAGATGTCCCGGGTGGATGCGGTGAAAATTGCTATTTCCAAAGCCCGGGAAGCGGGCCACAATTTGCAGGGGGCGGTGCTGGCTTCGGATGCTTTCTTCCCGTTTCCGGATGGGGTAGAGGTGGCAGCCGAGGCAGGAGTCAGCGCCATCATCCAGCCCGGCGGCTCTATTCGTGATGCGCAGGTGGTGGAAACCGCCCGAAAACTGAATCTGGCAATGTTGTTAACCCATATACGTCATTTTAAACATTGAAATATGGAGATTTAATATGGCTTTTGGATTTTTGAATTTCTTTTCCAACGATATTGGAGTAGACCTGGGTACCGCAAATACCCTTATTTATGTTAAGAATAAAGGGATTGTGGTAAACGAACCTTCCATTGTTGCCTTCGACGAGAACAGCAACAAAGTGCTGGCTGTGGGTCACGAGGCGCGCGAAATGGTTGGCCGAACCCATCAGGACATTTTAACCATTCGTCCCCTCAAGGATGGGGTAATTGCCGATTTTGAAGCCACCGAAGTGATGATTCGCGAATTTATTAAAAAGGCGAAGGTCAGCCGCATCTCCATCGGGAAAATTGTGGTATGTGTACCTTCGGGAATTACGGAAGTGGAGAAGCGAGCGGTGCGCGATAGTGCCGAACGAGCGGGCGCCCGCGAAGTGTATCTGGTCGCCGAAGCCATGGCTTCGGCCATCGGGGTGGGGCTGGATATCGAAAAACCCATGGGCAATATGATTGTGGATATTGGCGGCGGTACCAGCGAAATTGCCGTGATTTCTCTGGGCGGTATTGTGCTGCATACTTCCATCCGCATCGGTGGCGATGAAATGAACGAAGCCATTACCCAGTATTTCAAGAAGAATTACAATTTGTTGATTGGTGAAAAAACCGCCGAAAAGCTAAAGTGCGAAATTGGTTCGGTCATGCCGCTGGAAGAAGAAATTACCACCGATGTGAAAGGGCGGGATTTAATTGACGGCATTCCCAAAACGGTGCAGGTTAGTTCCGCCGAAATTCGGGATGCGCTGATGGATCCTGTGAATACCATTGTAGAATCCATCCGGCTTACTCTGGAACGCACTCCGCCGGAACTCTCTTCCGATATCCTGGATCATGGAATCATCCTCACCGGTGGAGGTGCCCTGTTGCGTAAATTAGACGAACTGGTACAGCAGGAAACGCAGTTACCGGTGAATGTGGCAGACGATCCCTTAACTTCTGTTGTGCGCGGTACCGGAAAAATTCTGGACGATTTCAATCGCTACCATAAAGTATTGCTCAAAAGTCGTCGAATTTAGCTCCAGATACACCCGGTTGCGATTTTTCCCTGGAAACCTGTCCGCACTCCGGGCAGGTTTCTCTTTAAAATAAATCGAACCGCTCGGATATGTTGATTCACCCTGTTGCCGCAATCGGCCTCATTCCGGGGCGATTGGCTGGTAACGTTACCTCTGCAGTTCAGGATATTTTACGATGAAAAACCTGATTCACATATTTACCCGGCGTTCCACCCTGTGGTTACTGGCATTTTATGTAACGCTTTCATTCTTACTCATGAATCTGAACGATCCGTTCATGATTCGCGGTTTGCGCATTGGAATGCTGCAGGCCATAAACTGGGTGAGTCGCATGGAGCACTTTCTGGATTATGTGCGGGATTTAAAACAGGAGAACCGTGCTTTACGTCGGGAAAATTTGCAATTATCGTTGAATAACCAGCGGTTGCAGGAACTTATGCTGGAAAACCTGCGGCTGCGTCGTTTGCTGGGGCTCAAGCGTT
>JALXCH010000337.1 GCA_026991005.1 Calditrichia bacterium
CACCTGCAATTTGCGCTGCGCTGCCTGGGCAGTGCGAACAAGTTCTTCCCCCTGCGCTACGGTTTCGGTGATGGGCTTTTCCACAAATACGTGCTTGCCTGCCTGCAGTGCCTGCAAAGCATACTGAAAATGGGTGGTGGTGGGAGTAACGATGCTGAGGGCTTCCACTTCCGCTAAAAGCTGCCGGAAATCCGGAAACGCCCGGGTGTGGAATTCCTGCGCAACCTCCTCTGCCCGCCGGGAGTCGATATCGTACACACCAATCAGCCTGGCGGTGGGAATCCGGCTGAGCTGCTGCACATGCCATCGTCCCAGATGACCTACACCTACCACACCAATGGCAACCTGATTCTGGGAACTCATTCCTGTTCTTTTTCCTCCCGGATTAATCGGTATTTTCGGCGTTTGTCCAATGCCTGGAAGATGAAGCGACGCTTCCCCTGTGGGGTGTGGTAAATCCACACCATGTAGCGATTTTGCGGATCCAGGCTGTGGTCTTCTATTTCGTCGGGGCGCCCGTAAAGTACAAAAATCCGCCCGGTGTCGGTTCTCCATCCCGGCTTCTGGGGAGTGCCCCATTCCAGGTTGGCGGTATCCACCCGGGTGTAAAATTCGTTTAACGCTTCGTTGAAAGCCGTGTGGGGGGTGGGATCTTTCTCCTTCCAGTAAGCAATAAATTGCCGAACCTTCTCCTCTTTTTTCCCCGAAAACCGCTTTTTGATTTCCTCCTTTGGCAGCAGAAGTTCCAGCGGTTTGAGGGCTTCATCGATGTTGTTCAGGCTGCGCGGTCTCCGGAACCAAACCACCCGGAAATCGGCTGATTGCGTTTTCTCCGCTTCTCCCGCCCGGTAATGAATCCGGATGCGGTAATTCCCCTCCTGCCAGCTCAGGGAGGGTAAAGGGATTCGTATCTTGAAAAAGGCTCCGGGAGTGGAAGTAGTGGTGTCCTTCCGGAATAGAGGTGGCGCCTGGCGCGGTTGCTTTTCGCTCCACACCTGAACCGTTACCGATAGCGTACTGCCCGCCGGTTTGTGCCCCATCAGCAGCAACTGGAAGGGCGTGTTAAAGGGCAAATCTTTAGTGATGGCTTGAGGCCGACAGGGTAAGCGCAGCGTCTGGCAATTTTCCAGTTGCCCGGGTAAACACCACAACGGGGGAGAGGGATGCAGCGCCTGAATCTTCGGTAAATCCACTTTAAACATTTTTTTGAATTGAATGTGCACCTGGAGGTCCCGGAAAAGATACGTTAATTTGTACTTCCCGGGCGGAACGGTTACCGAATCGCAGGAGAGGAAGAAGCGGTTTCGGCGGTTGGTTTCCGCAAACTCTTTTACAAACACCTCATCCTTCCAGGAAGCCGAGTACACCCGATGGGTTTTCTGGTTCTCCAGATACACCTCCATCCGGAAACGAGCCTGGTAACCATCTTCTTTTTTGATGAAGGTGAGATAGTCGTAGATGATGTCGCTGAAGAAATAGAGTTTGTACTGGTTGTTGCCGAGGGCTACGGGAAAAGCACGGAAGAACAGCGGTGCTTTATCGGGGTGTTC
>JALXCH010000338.1 GCA_026991005.1 Calditrichia bacterium
AGAAAATGTTGATAAACTTTTTGAAAAAGATAAATTTGACTCCATATTTGATACTATTAAAGCATTTTCAAAACAATATCAGGGAGCAGACGCTGTTGTTTACCCTGTTGCCCATTCGCTTGCCCAGAATGTACTTGCTGTGTCCAAATCAAAGCCCGATATAAGACGAAAAAATGAACCTGGAGAAAAATGTCCGGTCTGCGGTGAATTTGAAATTCTTCATGATATGAAAAATGCTGAAAACTCAGGATCGGGTGCTTATAAGAATGCGAGGGATATTTTTTGGAAACAATTGCAGGATAATTCCATAATAAAAGATGGTGAAAGGCTATGTGCTCTTTGTTCAATAAAAAGATTTTTGCCATATGCTATTAAAAAAGCAGGCAGAAATCATATACTTTATAATGTTTTTCAAACTTTAACTTTGCATTAACTAATAACGTATTGCTTTCGGCTTTTAGATTCTGAGCTATAATTTTATTAGTGTTCAGATTCAATCTCGATTTCAATGTTAATATGTCAATTTCTTAGTTTTATTTTTTTAAATTATTTCCATAAAAATATCTATTTTTACACTGATAATATTGGATACATAAATTTATTTAAAATTTATAAGTTTTTTCCAGGATAGACAAGACCTTTTTTATGTGATTAAAGTTTCAATGTTTAACCAAATTTTGGGCTTGTTACGATTCCTGCTTATTGAAAATAAATATAATTATTGGAAGCTTAAAAATTTTCTCATAAATTATATTACCTGGGAGAGAACTGGTTGTGGAGATGAAGAAAATACGTAACATATGGTGGGTTGGCCAACGGGTCGGGTTGATGCTATTGCTGCTTCTGTTAATGGTAGCCATCCCCTTTTTGCACAACCACCCCGCGGGTACACCCGAAACGGCAAACTGTCCGGCATACATCCTCCAGATTAGTCTTATTGGTCTTGTTATATTTATTCTGGAATATATCTTCATTTCTCTCCCCTTTCATAAAATAGCAATTCCCCTAAATCCCAATACCCTTTGTCCCTTTACCGGCCATCGATATTTCATTCGCCGTGCTCCTCCTCAATAATTTTTTCTCTCATTTTGTGTAAATGGATTTCCAAACCCAAACAATTGAAAGGAGGGCACGGATGAAGTATGCCATCATCATTGTGCTGGGATTGGTTGTGATGAGTTTTGCCCAGGAATCCCGGGCACGGATGGATTCTCTCACACAACGCATCCAAATGCTGGAACAAAAGATTCAACAAATCGAGAAGAAATCGCAGGAAGAAGAATTACGAAAACTGCGAGAAGCAGCGCTTCGGGCAACGCAACAGAAAGGGAAAAAATCGGGCAAACTGGCTCTCAAATCCTTCAAAGAAGGGGCACGCTCCCTGCAGGCTCTGAATCCCGAAATCAGTGTAACCGGCGATATGCTGGTGCAGCATCTGGTGGAAGCGCCTCACTATACCGAGGATGCCCGCAGCGGATTTCAGTTCCGGGTACTGGGGCTGCATTTCCAGTCCAATCTGGATCCCTTTAGCTTTGTGAAAGTGGCTCTGGAGTTTAATCCCTCCGGAGTGGAATTCGGTGAAGCATATGCGACCTGGGTGAATGCCCTGCCCCGCACCAATTTAACGCTGGGGAAATTCCGCCAGCAATTCGGCGTCATTAACCGCTGGCATCAGCATGCACTGGACCAGATCAGTTATCCTTTACCCTTGCAATTGTACCTGGGGGAAGATGGGCTAAATCAGATAGGCCTCTCTTTGGACTGGTTGATGCCCTCACTTACCGCCCAGGCCAACGAATTAACACTGGAAATTACCAATGCGCAAAACGAGGCGCTGTTTAGTGGCAAGGCTTATGGCCTCCCGGCAACGTTACTGCACTGGAAAAATTATTACGACCTGAACCGCGACACCTATTTTGAATGGGGAGTGACCGGGCTGGCAGGAACTAACGATTCTCTTGGATTCACCTTTCAGGGAGAGCATCGCTGGACTACCATGGCTGGACTGGATTTAACCCTTTCCTGGACGCCCGTGAACAAAGCGTTGTACCGGGGAATGACCTGGCGCACGGAGTTGTATTATTTGAATAAAGAACTCACCGGCAATCGCAAGGTAACAGCGCTGGGTGGATATAGTTACCTGGATTATCGTCTTTCCCAGCGATTTGTAGCGGGATTCCGCATCGATGCCGCGCAGCCGCCGGAGCCGGAAAACAAAGGAGATCTTCTCTGGCAGGTCGTTCCTTATCTTACATTCTGGCAAAGCGAGTTTGTTTATTTCCGGCTGGAATTTCGCCATCTCCAGGATTCGCGTCAGGAACAGGCGGATAATCGGGTGCTACTGCAGTTGGATTGGGCAGCTGGTCCCCATAAACACGAACGTTATTAATTCCCAACTAAAAGCTCGGTGGAGTTCATGTAAGAAAACAAGAAAAGGAGAGAAACAATGCATATAGATAAATTGCTGAGCGTGCTGCTTTTGCTCATGCTGGTAGTTAGCGGATTTGCCGGAGAGAAAATTCATGTGGTAGCGACTCTTTCCACGTATGGTGATATTGCCAAATACATTGGGGGAGACCTGGTAGAGGTAAAATCCATTGTGGAGGGAGATGAGGATCCGCACCACGTTAAGCCCAAGCCCAGTTACGCCATCTGGTTAAGCAAAGCGGATTTGTTCATTGAAACGGGACTGGATCTGGAGCTCTGGGCACCCACGCTGGTGGATAAATCCCGCAATCCCCGCATCCGAAGTGGGCAGCCCGGGTATGTGGCCGTGGCGGATGGAATCAAGATGCTGGAAGTTCCTTCTACCATGGATCGCAGCCAGGGGGATGTGCATATTTACGGGAATCCCCACATCCACACCAGTCCCATTAACGCCAAGATTATTGCCGAAAACATTGCCATCGGATTAAGCAAGGTCTCCCCGGAAAATGCGAGCTATTTTCAGCAGCGGTTGCAACAATTCAAACAGAAAATCGATAATCGCCTGTTTGGGGAGCAACTGGTACAGATTTTAGGGGGCGATATGTTGTGCGATCTCACCCTGAACGACCAGCTCATCCCTTTTCTGGAATCCCAGAGCTTCCAGGGCAAAAAGCTCATCGATTACCTGGGCGGCTGGATGAAGGAGATGCTTCCCCTGCGCGGCAAAAAACTGGTGGCTTACCATAAAAACTGGGCTTATTTCAGACAGATTTTTGGACTCGACATTATCGGGTACGTGGAACCCAAACCGGGCATTCCACCTTCGCCTAAACATGTGGAGGAGCTGTTACAAAAGATGCGCAAGTATCAGGTCAAAGTTATTCTGGCAGCCAATTATTTCGACGAGCGCAAAGTGAAAGAAATTGCCGAAAAAATTGGAGGAATTCCGGTGATTGTGCCGCTTTCTGTGGGAGGTGCTCCCGAAGTGCAAAACTATTTCCAGTTAATTGATTATTGGATAACCCATTTGCGAGAAGCTTTTGCCCGGGTAGAAAGTTGAGCTTAAGATGACGTAAAAATTCGCAGGTAACTATTGGTGAGAAAGGAAAGAAGATGGATGTGAACATACTGGATATCATGCTTCCGGCGTTTGCCGAATGTCTGGTGCTGGTGGGAATTCATTCCTATCTGGGCATTCACGTCATAAAGCGGAAAGTGATTTTCGTGGATCTGGCGCTGGCACAAATTGCTGCTCTGGGCACCACCTTTGCCTTTCTGTTTGGAATCGATCCCTCAACCCCGGGAGCGTACTGGTTCTCTCTGGGATTTACGCTAATAGGAGCCGCGATTTTTTCCGTTTCCCGCATCCGGAATGAAAAAATTCCCCAGGAGGCGGTCATCGGACTGGTGTACGCGCTGGCCGCCGCTCTGGCAATTCTGGTGGTGGATCGAGCGCCCCATGGGGCCGAACACATCAAGGAAATTCTAACCGGAAGCATCCTCTGGGTAAAATGGGAAACGATTATTACTGCGGCCATTGTGTACTCTCTGGTTGGGCTTTTCCACTATATTTTTCGGGATAAGTTCCTGCTCATTTCCAATCATCCGGAGATGGCCTACCAGCAGGGAATTAATGTGCGCTGGTGGGATTTTCTGTTCTATGCCTCCTTTGGTCTGGTGATTACCCATTCCGTACGTACCGCCGGGGTGTTGCTGGTGTTTGTATTTCTGGTGGTGCCGGCCATTGCCACCATTATGCTCACCGATACGTTGTGGAAACAACTGGTAATTGGCTGGAGCATGGGTACGGTGGTTTCCGTGCTGGGGCTGTTTGTTTCCTACCACGCGGATTTACCCAGTGGTCCCACGGTGGTAGCCACTTACGGATTGGTGTTGTTGCTGCTTTCGCTGGTGTTGTATGTAGTAAGGGCGCCGCGCAGGGGTCTGGCTCTGCGAAATTTAGCAACGGGAGTGGGTTTAACTTTGGTGGTATTCGCCGGTTTTTATCTGATGGGGCAGGCGTTCCGAAGCGACCATACCCATTCTGAAGAAATCAATGCAACAGAAAAACCTCAGGCTGTCAATAATGCTACTCTGAATTCTGCTGAATTTGAACAGCGGTTACAGGCGGCTCGTACTATTGCCGAACTGGATGATTTGTACCACCAGACGGACAATCCGCTTCAGCGCTTTCAGATTGTGCAGCGCATGGTGCAACTGGACGAGAAGATGGGTACGTTTCATCTAATCGATTTGCTGGAAAAATGTCGTATTCCGTTTATCCGGCAGAAGGTACTGGATTTGCTGGTGAAATATTCCGGAGACACCTTCGGATACCAGGCGCTGAAGTCACCGCAGGAAAATGCCGAAGCCATTCGCAAATGGCGCACCTGGTGGGAAAAGCGGTATTAGTTGCCGGTTACCGATTATACGGAAAACCACAGAAAACACAGAAACCACAGAAAAGATGGGGGCGTAAAGTATCCGAATGGATCCCTACGGGATAGGGCATAAAGCATAGAGCATAGAGCATAGAGCATAGGGCATAGAGCATAGGGCATAGAGCATAAAGGGAGAAAAATAAATGCAAAGCATTTGAAGGTGTACTCAATCCATCCCCCAAAAGACCTTTTCGGATAGATATCTGTTGGGACAGAGCCCGCGTTCTCCGGGATGTGGCCTGATACAGGAATTATCCAAACGGTTCCCTTTAGAGGGAAATACACGGAAAGGAAGCCTTGGATTTTCCGCACAATGCTACCCTTTTTTCTGAAACAGATTTTGCTCACAAAGGAAACCGTTTTCACAAAGTTTTACGAGTGCACAGAAAAAAAACGCTTACCTCGGTTTTCTTGTTCAAAGTGTTCTTTAAAGAAATTAGAAAATTTCAGGATTCTTTAATATGGAATGCATGGCTTTTTTACCAGAAGAAAATTACTCTCGGGTTTTCGCCCAAACGAAAAGAATCAGGAAGAACTCCCTTTGCACTTCTGGCAGATGCCGCGGAAGATAATCTGGTGAGAAGTTACCTGATGGGGCAGAGTGGCAACAAACTCCCGGATGGATTGCTGAAGTGGAGCTGTGTCCAGATCGTAAATGGTGCCGCAAACCTGGCAGATGAAGTGGTAATGCGGGGTGGTGCGGGCATCGAAATGAGCGATGTTACCCAC
>JALXCH010000339.1 GCA_026991005.1 Calditrichia bacterium
CAGCGCAGGGTGGGATTCCCCTGAGCCAGAAAACGCCCGTCTTTTTGTGCACCGGCAATAATGTTTCCCTGTCCGTCCACCACATCTCCCACGGGATTCACTACCGACAATGCTTCCACCTGAACATTCTTCCAGACGACCTGCGCCCAGCCAATTCCGGCGGGCATCATATATTCCAATCCGGCCCATTTCCCCACAGTCACACCGGTTCCAGCTCCTACCCGCCCTTGAGGGGGTTCTCCTTCTTCTGCCCTCTGGCAAGCTTCATAGGCATTTTCGGCGGTGGGAAAAGATTCAGATTGTCCCGAATACAAATCGTACACCACCGCAGCAGGCACAATGGGAACTTTTCCGAAAATAGTGGGAAATCCCACATCCCGTTCTTTCAGAAAGCGCATCACACCCCCAGCAGCATCCAGCCCAAAAGCGCTTCCGCCGGTAAGAAATACAGCATGGATTTCCTCCACTTTACGATGGGGATCCAGCAGGGCGTACTCGCGGGTACCGGGAGCCGCACCCCGGACCATTCCGGAGCCAATGGTTCCTTCGGGGCACAATACCACCGTGCACCCGGTCCCTCCCGCAGCATCCGTATAATGACCGATGCGAAATCCCTTCACTTTTCCTCCTCCGAATCCGAATTATCGAACTCCAGTTGCCAGCGATCGATTTCCAGCCGGGAAGTACGGAATACTGTATCCCATTGTAACCACAGATTTACCGAAGCGCTTATTTCCGAATGCGTAGCACCGGTTATGTGCTGGTAATTATTGAAATCGTTGTAAGCAATATTCAAGGTAATATTTGCCAGAGGATGGGGACGATAAAATAGCGCCACACCCCACTGCCAGTGGCGTTCCACAATTCCCCAGGGGAAGGGTTCGTGATATCCTTCTTCCACGGTGTAATTCATGTAATCTTTATTAAACTCCCCTTCCACTGTACCTTCCCCTTTGCGAATGAGATGGGCAAATCCTTTAACCGAAAGATCGGGGCGCACCCACTTCTCCAGTTGAATACTCCAGCGCTTAAAATCATTTCCCAGGTAATACCCAATTACCTGATTGCGGTGAAGATACTTTTCCCAATCATTATCCGGTGCGTTGTAAGTGCGATTGCGAATCTGGACATATTCCGTTCCCAGCATGGAAGTTGTCCACCGGAGAGGATTCGCCCAATTAATTCCAACCAGCAGTCCCAGTTCATTGGGTTCCAGATCACCCGGAACCTTTTTATCCACCTGAAAATCATCTACCAAAAACTCTCCATAAAGTTCTACCTGGTGCGGTAAATACAAATCCCAGTCCAGAGAATAGAGCACGTTTCCAGGCGCATACGGTCCATTCGCCTGGTGCCCGTAATAAATAGTAAACGGATTCATAAATGCCAGATCCCAGTTCGCATTGGGCCCGCCATATACCATCACTTCCGAAGCCCCTACAAAATAACGGTTTTTAATATTCACCGAAAGGCGATGGCCATTCAGGTAACGTCGGGCAATCGGAGCGTACTGTTTCAATTCCTCCTGCACAATGGGACG
>JALXCH010000340.1 GCA_026991005.1 Calditrichia bacterium
ATCGCACCTCCGAAGAGGCGGTCTCCAAGATTCCACATCCCAATTTACAAGGAAGTTTTATCATCGGTTTTATTTTCCAATGCAATTTTCTATATTTCAATTTTTACAGAGGGTAAGAAATGAATTTTACTTGGGCGGAAAAACGAAGAAAATGAGGGCAGAAATCAGGTAGAGGGAAGTAAAATGAAAAATTGGTTGGTGATTTTAATTGTAGCCGGTTTGAGTTTATCGGGATGCCAGAAGGAGAAAAAAGCGGTGCTCCCTCCGGCGCCGGGATGTATTGTGAATCCCCAAACGCTGGGACTGTCGCTCCGGGCACCTGCCCCGGAAATCGGGCTCACACGGGAGCAGTTTTATCCCGCCGCCATTACCGGCGCGGATACCGGCGGAATTGGTTTACAAATCGATTTGCAGGATGAATCGCTTTTTGGAACCATTTACTCCGGGGTGTTTTATTTCGAGAAAGATCGGTCGGATTATCCATACAGCCGTTTTCGCTATCGCTGGAGCCTGGAGCATGGCAAAGGAATAATCCCCATTCACCGTTTTTTGGGGGAGCGAAGCGTAACCAATGTAAACCACTGGGTCTCGGAAGGAGTCATTGCCTATCGGTTAAATTTGTGGAAAAAGTCCGGGGGTAAGTTCCTCCGGTTGGGACCCTATGATTCCGCCGTGCGCTTCAAAGTGGTCAATGGGCAGTTTCGCAAAGCCCTGACGCTTACCGAGGGACCCATCGTCAATCTGGTTACTTCCGATCACCCGGATTGGCTGGTGGTCTCATTCGAGACGGATACACCCTCCGTGGGAATGGTGGAATTGCAGGAAGGTGGTGTGTTTGGAGACGGAAAACAGAGCATTCGGCACGAGGTGAAAGTGGAAAGATTGCAACCGAACCGCACCTACCACTATCGGGTAGTGGCTGTAAATGGGAACGACACCTTGCGTTCCCCCTATTTTTCGGTGCAAACGGCGCCACCCCTCGGGGCTGGGCAAATCGCTTTTGCGTACACAGGGGACGGTCGCTCCGGGTACGGTGGCGGTGCCCGGGAATATATGGGAGTGAACCGGGCGGTGCTGGAGCAGATTGGCGCGGCAGTGTACCGCAAAGGTGCCCGCTTCCTGCTCTTTGGGGGTGACATGATTAACGGCTTTACCGATGTGACGGAAGATTTTGTCCTTCAGATTAAAGCGTTTAAACAATCGCTGTTTGGTTTTCTGGTGCAGCGGCCTCTTTACACAGCCATCGGCAATCACGAAGCGCTTCTTTATGTGTTCGAGGATGGCAGCCGGTACGGACTGGGTATTGATCGCTGGCCCTACTCCACCCAGAGCGTGGAGGCGCAATTTGCCCGGGAGTTTGTGCATCCCACCAACGGTCCGGAACCTTACCCGGAACTTCCGCCTTACCGGGAAAATGTGTATTCTTTCCATTTCGGAAACGTCAAAATCATTGTGTACAACAACAATTACTGGTGGACCTCCCATCGCTGGATTCCCAAATTGGGTGGTTGTCCCGAGGGGTACGTGTTGCCC
>JALXCH010000341.1 GCA_026991005.1 Calditrichia bacterium
CGGTGGGGGTGGTGGAGGTGGCGTCATCCTGTTGGGTCTGTTGGGCAAGGTTTTGAGTGTTGCCCAGCAATACGGCCAGCGCCTGGTCAATTGGGGCTTCAACTATCTCTCCCGCAATCCCGATGTAGTCAACGGTACGGTGCAGGAGCCGGGGGATGTGGTGGGCGGTGTGGCTTCTGATGTGGCAAGCACAACATTAAGGGCTGCCAAAAAGCTAACCAAGATGGGATTAGACACTGAAAAATCAGGGGAGTTGGTGAAAGCAATCGCCCAATCCTCGACTCGTGGGGATCCAAACAGTGAATTCGTGTTATTAGGCAGTTTTCCTGAGTATATCGACCTGGCAAAATTGGAAGGAATGACATATTTCGACATGGAGACAGAGGTCTGGCATACTCTCAGTGCAGCTGGAGATGAATTCGTTGAGGCTGTAAATATACAGTTTCTAGAAGAGGCGATTGCATCTGGCAAGCGTTTTGTGGTTGTCCTTGGAGAAGGCAAATCGCCTGGTCGTTGGTTGAAGAAGGAGCTTCAGTATCTTATTGAAAGAGGATACCGTCTCGAAAATGGTATATGGATCCCGCAAGAATAAAACGAAGGAGGCATCATTTGAAAAGCGTAGTAGAAACTATTCGCAGATACTTTGGATTTCTTTTTGCCAAACGCGAGTTCACTGTAATTACTGAGTGCTATTTTGATAGTTTTGGCAATTGGGTTGTTGTGTTAGAGTCAAAGGATTGTCGAATAAGATTTTTTCAAGATCGAGGTGAGGTGACAATAGCCTTTGGCCCTGTGTGGTCCCCTCCGAATTGGCAATCAGGCCCCTGGTATGATTTGCGTGTCATGATACGGTATATTACTCAAGGGAATGAGCAATGGGAGTATCAAGGTGGTAGCACCGAAGAGCAATTTGAACATTTGGCGAAGAAACTGCGTCGTTTTTGGCAACAAATTTGTCAATTATTCCGAGACGATATCTTTCCTCAGGAGCAACAAGTGCTACAAAAAATACAAGAGGAGATGGATGATGAATTTTGGGACTCACTTGGCTTTTAATCAAATGTCATCTGCGGTTCGATCGTATTGACCTGGAAGCCGGGTGTTCACCTGATAGACCATGTCCAGCTAACTTCGCTTTTAGCCTGGATTTCGCACATTAACAAGCCGAATAAGAAGACATAATGAAGGGCTGCGGGTGAGGGAGAGCGCCGGAGAGGAGGAGAGCGCCTCCCAAAGAGGGGGCATGGAAGGTTTTCGGACGCGTTTCTGCCTTCCTGCTCATTTACAGGGCGCGCAGGAATAAGGAAGGGATAGTGGCAATCAGGTCAAGGGAAAGGAGGGGAGGTGGCTGTCGCAGGCTGCGATGAGGGGGAAGGCAGCAGCCAGAGGGGTAGTGTGAAAAAAGGGGTATCGCTGTCCAGAGCGGCCACGGCCTCAAAGACAAGGGGCCAGAAGCGCTTCGCTTCGTCGGAAAGGGGGGCGAGGCGCTTCAAGAGGCTGCCATCGAGGAAATGGGATTCGATAAGGG
>JALXCH010000342.1 GCA_026991005.1 Calditrichia bacterium
TATCCCTCTCAGCACTGAAGGAATTGAGCCAGAGGGCGTTTGAGCGCCTGTACATGGATGTACATTTTCTGGTAATGGGAGTGGATAAGCTGGGACATCGTTTCCCCCAGCGCCCGGAAAATATTCGGGAATGGCTCTCGCAGGCGCGTTTTGTGCAGATGAACGAGCGGGAACAGCGCATCATTGCCGGTGGGGAGATGCCGGACATGGCATTTTATGAAGCCTACTTCCAGCCCAATCAGATTCTTCTGGTTACCCAGGGACGCCGGGGAGCGAAAATTCTTTTTTCCCGCGAAGGCAAAATCCGCAAAAAAGAATTCCCGCCTTATTTTGTGGATCGAGTGGTGGATGTGACCGGTTGCGGCGATGTATTTGGTGCCGCTTTCGTGCGCCGCTACCTGGACACCGGCGATTTGTACGATGCGGTGGATTTTGCCAATCGCATCGCCGCGGCAAATTCCCTCTTGATGGGAACCAACGAAATGGATAAATTACTTGCCACGGCAGAGAATTTGACAAAAAAGGAATCAAGATAATGAAACGTGTTTTGTTAACCGGAGCAAACGGTTTGCTGGGGCAGGCGCTTATCTGGCGACTGAAAGGGCACTACACCCTGCTTGCCACCGGAGTGGAACCCCACCCCGAACTCCCTCCCGATGGCTGGGAATACCGCCAATTGGATATTACCTCCGCCAGCGATGCCAAAGATCTGGTGTACGAATTTTTACCGGACTATATCGTGAACGCCGCTTCGTACACCAACGTGGATGGCTGCGAGAAGGAGAAAGAGCTGTGCTGGCGGGTAAATGTGAAGGGGGTGGAAATTCTGGCACGCCTGGCTCGCCGCAAAAATGCCCATTTCATCCATTATTCCACGGATTACATTTTCGATGGGCAGCACGGGCCCTATGCTGAAGACGACCGCCCCGACCCCGTGGGCTATTACGGGAAATCGAAGCTGGCTTCCGAAAACATTACCAGACAAACCGGGTGTCGCTTTACCATCCTGCGCACCTGCGTACTTTACGGATTGGGACGCAACGTGAAGCAAAATTTTTTCCTCTGGGTGTATCACAATTTAAAAAATAAAAACCCTATTCGGGTGGTCACCGACCAGTACAACAATCCGACCCTGGCCGAAGACCTGGCCAATGCCACCGACCAGGTGATTCGCTTGCAGGCAGAAGGAATTTATCACATTGCCGGAAATGAATACCTCAATCGCTACGAATTTGCGGTGGCAATTGGTCGGGCGTTTGGATTCGATACGCAACTGATTACACCCATTACCACCGAGGAACTGAACCAGCCAGCACCTCGCCCACCCCTGGGAGGTTTGAAGATTGACCGAGCCCGCAAAGAGCTCAATTACCATCCCCACTCCATCGAGGATTCATTAAATTATCTGAAAATGAAACTGGAGAAAAATGGCGCAGGTAAGTGAAAAAAGTTTAATTATTATTCCCACATACAACGAACGGGAAAATATCGGGAAACTGCTGGAACAGATTTTTAACCTCAATATC
>JALXCH010000343.1 GCA_026991005.1 Calditrichia bacterium
ATCGCAATGTGTGGTACCGGTTCCATCCCTCCGAGGCGAACATTTTCGTTCCGGTTTCTCTGAATTCCATGGCGGTGATGGAGAATGCGTTTCTCAACTGTTACGGTTCCCAGCGGGATGCCTCGTTTCCCAGCTACGAGCTGGATGGTCCTTTCAGCCGCCTGGCCCAGAAGATTATGGCCGAGCAATATCTCACTTTGAAAACCTGCCTGGGACGACAGTATTTTTACGAGAACGAACATCCGCGGTTACGGGCCACCCACGGTTTAAACTTTTTAAAAGAAATGAGCTTGAAGGAATTCTTCCGCCATTCCGAAACCTTAAAAGCTTACATGGAAGCCCAGGTGGAATTGGTTTAAACCGGGCCGGGTAGTGGTCGCTATTGCACCTCGATGTTGAAAAAGCAACCTGGCACAGGATTTGGGTGAGCTGAGAAAATTGGGCAATATTTTGCTTGCATTAAATGATTTAATTTCTTATAATTCAACAGGATAGATGAGTCGTTTGCGAAATTAATCGGACGAGAAAGGGCGCTGGAGAAAAAGTTCAGGAAAAACAATGACTTACGAAAATTTTCTCTACGCACATATAAAAACAACAACTTACGTGCGATTTTCTCATTTTGAGACGGTAAAAAGGGGTCGAAATCGGGTTAATTTCGCAAATGCCCTTGTAGCTTATGGAATAGCGTAATCTACAGGGGGACTGTCTGAATAGCCCCGCAAATCAGAGGGGATTGAGACACCGACAAGAAAATATTCCCTTTCTTTTGCTGAATATATGGGGTCTGAATAGCCCCGCAAATCAGAGGGGATTGAGACTTTCTCAAAAAGATTGTCAATTGATTCTTTTTGTGCTTCGTCTGAATAGCCCCGCAAATCAGAGGGGATTGAGACTTTTCTAATTTGACCTATATAATAGTAAAGTGGGAATAGTCTGAATAGCCCCGCAAATCAGAGGGGATTGAGACTTAAATAAGAAAGGTAAAGCATACCATCCCTGTATTTTAGTCTGAATAGCCCCGCAAATCAGAGGGGATTGAGACGAAATCTTTCACTCTTTGTTGAAATGATGATTTTTTTCTTAGTCTGAATAGCCCCGCAAATCAGAGGGGATTGAGACTCACAAAAGTAAACTCTTCTGAATACTTTTCCATCATTTGTCTGAATAGCCCCGCAAATCAGAGGGGATTGAGACTTTTGATAATTGTTCAATAGTAGGGATTAAAAAAGGAGCTGTCTGAATAGCCCCGCAAATCAGAGGGGATTGAGACTTCTTTGTCTTAAATACATAGGGGCAATTGTTGTTTTTTTCAGTCTGAATAGCCCCGCAAATCAGAGGGGATTGAGACCACAGTCCAATCAGTTGGTGCGCTGGTTGATTTGTGTAGTCTGAATAGCCCCGCAAATCAGAGGGGATTGAGACACACGTCAACCATTCCGTATCTTTCAAAATCCTACCTCCTCTAGTCTGAATAGCCCCGCAAATCAGAGGGGATTGAGACATCCAGCAAGAACTTATTGACCGTATGCACAATCCCTGTGGTCTGAATAGCCCCGCAAATCAGAGGGGATTGAGACTGCGGTGCTTGTTTGGCGATGGATTCCAGATGCTTAGCTGGTCTGAATAGCCCCGCAAATCAGAGGGGATTGAGACTCGGAATCCACTCCGCGCCCTCGCCGCTGGTGCCGGTGTCGTCTGAATAGCCCCGCAAATCAGAGGGGATTGAGACATGTCTGTTGGTTGTGCATAAGCTAACAGCTGTTCAAGTCTGAATAGCCCCGCAAATCATCCCGTAAAACGGGATTTCGCACATCCCTGTGCTCAAGAAGGGATTGAGACTTGATGCTGAGATGGAAGTAGCCTTCCGGCCAGGGATGGCCGGAATCCCGAGAGGCCTGGGAAGGCCGATCGTCGGGATCGTAATTCACCCCGTAAAACGGGGTTTCGCACATCCCTGTGCTCAAGAGAGGATTGAGCACTAACTGGAAAAAAGATGGCCTTCCGGCCAAGGATGGCTGGAATCCCGAAAGGCCTGGGAAGGCCGATAGTCGGGACCGTAATTCAGAGAGGATTGAGACCATAGAAGTCAATCAAGATATTCATCTTGTCCTCCTTATGTCTGAATAGCCTCGTAATTCACCCCGTAAAACGGGGTTTCGCACATCCCTGTGCTCAAGAAGGGATTGAGACAAAAGTGGAACAAGGTTTCAACGATCTTTGCTTTCGGGTTGTCTGAATAGCCCCGCAAATCATCCCGTAAAACGGGATTTCGCACATCCCTGTGCTCAAAAAGGGATTGAGACTTGATGCTGAGATGGAAGTAGCCTTCCGGCCAGGGATGGCCGGAAGGCCGAGAGGCCGGGAAGGCCGATTGTCGGAACCGTAATTCATCCTGACGTATCGGGATTACTTCCCGTAAAACGGGATTTCGTCCCGACGTATCGGGACTTTGCCCATCCCTGTGCTCAAGCCCCAGCTTAACCCTTCCCGACGGATCGGGATTTTATCCCGGCGGATCGGGATTTAATCAATTACTGAGCGCAAGCAAAAGCCTGCGGCTACAGGGTATTAAATATTAATCACCGGGATATTGTGCGGTATTGTGGTTAAGGCAGGATGATGACTGATCTGATTCGTGCTTATTCGTGTTATTCGTGGTAGTTGAATATCCTCGTACTCCCTGCAGATCAGGAGAAGTTCGTTGAAACGGGATTTCGTCCCGACGTATCGGGACTTTGCCCATCCCTGGGCTCAAGTCCCGCTTGAGCCTTCTCGATGGATTGGGATTTCATCCCGACGGATCGGGATTTTGTCCAGAAGAATCGGGATTTCATCAATTACTGAGCGCAGGCAAAAGCCTGCGGCTACCGGGTATTAAATATTAATTACCGGGATTTTGTGCGGTATTGTGGTTAAGGCAGGATGATGACGGGTCTGATTCGTGCTTATTCGTGTTATTCGTGGTAGGAAGAATATATCTGGGATTACATCCCGACGACTCGGGATGTAATCCCGTAAGACGAGAAATAACTACAAATTACACACCGTGATATTTCCGATGCAGTTCCCAGAGCTTCCCGAAAACTTCTTCCAGGGTGTTCCCTAACAATTCCGGTTTGTCCGTTACCTCCGGTTCGTTGTGAAACACCGCGTAGGGCACCCGATATCCTTTAATTTCAATGTATTCGGGATTTCCTCCAGTGACCTCTTCCCAGTCAATTTCCTTGTACAGGCGTTCCAGCTTTTCGTCTGGTAGCCCGTGTTCCAGAATGCTATCCGGTTTTTCGGGATTGAAGCGACGTCGGTTCTTCCGCAGGGATTCTTCGTAGGATACATCGATGTACATAATGTTAGCTTTTTGCAGGATGGCATCGGAAAGGTGGGGAAATGCCTCCTTGTAACCACCGTGTTCCTTTCCCCGCGAAAATTCAATAATCACCGTGTGGTCATCGTGATAATTGGGATGGTCGCGCAACAACTTCTGATATTCCAGGCTAATTCGTTCGATAAGCAAATGCCACTGGTAGGGGTAAAGGAAATAGCCATCCTTGTCCGTATGCATGCGCGGTTTGTGCAAAATTTTTTCCAGAATCGCATCCTCTTCGAACCAGGTCCAGAGCATGGGGAAATCGTCGATTTCTTTGAATTCGGCAATGTGAAAGCGCCGGATGCGTTCTTCCACCGGAGTTTTCTTCAGAAAATCGATGACCTCCGATTTTCCCGCAGCGGGACGCCCCAGCAGGATGACAATATCGAAATGGTTCCTTGATGTACTCATTTTTCCCTCTCTAAATTTATGGTTTAAACACTGTTATTTGCTTAAACGTAAAATCACTACAATTTTACTATTCTTAAAATTTGTTCATTTTCCTGTTTGCTTCGAATAAATCGAAGGCGTCAATTTCCCGGTTTCTTCCAGAATAAAATCCCCTCAGGCCATTTCCCGTACATGTGAACATCTCCAATTCCACGTGTTAAACACTTCCGGTTTTTCATGGTCCAGCGAAAATTCCTGAAGTAAAGAATTCTGAGAAAAATACCAAAAAAACAAAGTGCAGCCCGGATACCTGTTGATTTCTTCTTCGAATCGTCCCTTTTTCCCACTAATGGGAAGCTTTAGGGGATTTGGGCATCACATTCCAGATGGAAATGTTGAGGAGCAGCCCGATCAGGGCAAAGGGAATCAGGAGATAGGCCCAGGCATTCCAGCCAAATTTATCCAGCAAGAAGCCCAGGAATACCCCGGAGATTCCGCTGCCCAGATACACAAATCCATCGATGATTCCGGCAGCGCTGGCGGCACCTTTCGTGCCTCCAAAATCCATGGATGCCGTTCCCGAAAGCATACCATGAATGCCAATGAAGAAGAAAGCGGCGATAACCGCAAATGCTACTGCCGAACCTGCTGACCAGGCGTTTCCCAGAAAAATAAGTGCCAGAATCAGAAATCCGTAAAAAATGCCGGCAACGGGAGGACGGCGGGAACCAAACAGATGGTCGGAAACGAAACCGGCGGTTAATCCGCCCAGAATTCCCGCCAGGAACAAACCGGTGCCGTACCAGGCCATTTCCGATGCCCCGGCTCCGGGAAACATTACCTTCAGATACTTCGGCAACCATTGCATGGTGCCATTGCGGACCGCCCCGGTACAGAATTCAATAATGGCAATGGTAAACACCACCCGATTGGTGAAAATGTGCTTCAGAATAAATTTGAAATCCACTTTTTCCTTTAAACCGGAGGTGGCATCTCCCGTGTCGAAATCTTCAAAACCGGCCTGGGAGGGTTTATCTTTAATGATAAAAATATCCAGCAACACAAAAATTCCCAGCAGAATGGCCGGGATGATGAACACGTAAATAAGCGGCAAATGCACCAGAATGTAACCACCCACTCCATAGGCCAGTTGGTAGCCCAGCGATATTAAAATGCCGAAAATACCGCCAAACACACCTCGTTCCCGGACATGAAACCAGGAGGAATTTACTTTCACTATGGAGACGGCACCAAAGCTCTGGAAGTACATATCCAGGGCGTACAGCAGGGAGAAAGCAATGACAATTTTGGTGGCGAACAGTCCCATTCCCACTAAAACTGCCATAATTAAATTCATCAGAGCGGCACCCAGTCCGCCTATAATGATAGCTTTTTTACCGCCATAACGATCGGTTAAGGGACCGTTAATGATGAAGCTGAAAGCGTAGGTCCAGAAACCGGCGGTGATGATGGTACCCCATTCCGTATTTGTGAGGTGGTATTTGTCCATAATTTCCGGGCTGGCGACGGAGATGTTGTAACGTCCCATGTAAAAGAGCGAATAGGTGAGTCCCAGCGGAAACCAGTTGAAAAATCGACGGATGCGAAAAGCCGTACTATGTTGCGGTTTTTCCTGGGTCATAGGAGCCTCCTGCGACTATGGTTACCTGATGATTCGGTTGTTTTAAAACACCGGTTAAACTAAAATAAAAAACTCACTTCATTTCACCAACAAGAAAAATATTTCCTTTTTTTGAGGGGGAAGATGGTGTTCCGGAAGAGAAAAGATGTTGAGGGCTTCCGGCTCATTTTTTATTTGCATTAACATAGTGTGATTTCTATTTTTACGGAAAAGGAGCGCGCGATTTTTTACAAAAACGGATTGAAGTTTCAATGTACTGGTTGCGGGAGTTGTTGTCGCATCGCCGATGGGCTGGTGGTCATATCTCCTGAAGAATTAAGAGAAATTGCTCGTTTTATGGGAATTTCCCGAAGTGAGCTGCGGGAGAAATATCTGGTCCGGGATGGGCGCCGCTGGTTAATTGCGGAAAATGAACACCATCACTGCATCTTTTTGCAGGGTGACCAGTGTGGAATTTACCCGGTACGTCCCCGGCAGTGCCAGACGTTTCCCTTCTGGCCAGAGAATGTGCAGAACCGAAAAAGCTGGGAAGCGCTGAAAGCGTTTTGTCCGGGAATTGACCAGGGTCGCCTGTACACGGCCCGGGAAATTCAGGAAATTGTGGATGTTCAGGTAGAACATGATGAGAAGATGAGGGGATGAAGGGGCATAGAGCATAGGGCATATCCCGACTAAAGCGCAAACATCCCTGTTTGCTTTCGGGATGAAATCGTCCACGATTTCAGGGTTTATAGGGGAGATAGGGGGTTGTTTTAATGAAAAATGAAAAATGAAAAATGAAAAATGAGTATTGGTGTAAGTGTCATTCATGAATATTTTTCGAGCGGAGTATCTGGATAATTAGAATGTGCTCTCTGGATTACAAAGATGAACATTTTTTAGGCAGGGTGAGAGGCCACGGAGTGGCCGACAGAATTTAGCCCATGGCGTTCAGCCATGGGAAAAGGAATTCACCCCCAACCCATTTTAATCCCGGAGGGACGGCAGGTGAAATTAATAAATTTTGAATGTTTGATTTTGCAACCACAGAAGACACAGAGGACACTGGATGAAATGAAAAATGAAAAATTAACTCTTGTGAACTTTGTGTTGTTTTTAGCCCTCTGTTTCTGTTCGGGTAATTGAAAATTTGCGATTTGAGATTTGAATTTTGGAATTTGTGGGTTGGAATTTGGTATTTTTTTCTTGGGATTTGTTATTTCGCTGTGCTCGCTGCGACCGCTGCGGTTTTTTGAATTTGAAATTTGTTGTTTGTATTTTATTATTGGTTGTGGGTATATTCTGCAGTTTCTAAAAAATAATTCTTAATTTTTCCGAAATTGTGGGGGCACGATATGCTGGAGAGAATCTTTCATCTGCAGGAGAATGGGACGACGGTTAAAACCGAAATACTGGCGGGTTTTACCACGTTTATGACCATGGCCTACATTATTTTTGTGAATCCTTCCATCCTTTCGAAAACGGGAATGGATTTTGGAGCGGTGATGGTGGCAACCATTGTCAGCTCCAGTCTGGCTATGCTGGTCATGGGATTCTGGGTGAATTACCCCTTTGCACTGGCACCGGGGATGGGGCTTAATGCATACTTTACCTACACCGTGTGTCTGGGAATGGGATACAGCTGGCAGGTCGCTCTGGGAGCGGTGTTTATTTCGGGGATTTTGTTCTTATTACTCACCATATTACGAATTCGGCAACTGATTGTGGAAGCTATCCCGGACGTTTTGAAAATCTCCACCGCTGGAGGTATTGGGTTGTTCATTGCTTTCATCGGGCTGGAGAATGCCGGATTGGTGAAAGCGCATCCTGCCACGCTGGTGACGCTGGGCGAGCTTTCCGGGGTGAATGCCTGGATGACCATTCTGGGGGTGGTCATCATTGCCGTCCTCATGCACCGACGGGTGAAAGGGGCGATTCTGTTTGGGATTATTGGGAACTGGCTGCTGGGATTACTTCTTGGCCTCACCCGGTACCAGGGGATATTTAGCCTCCCACCCGATCCCTCCCCAACATTTTTACAGTTAGATATCGCCGGTGCGCTGAACACCGGATTGCTTACCATTATTTTCGCTTTCTTTTTCGTGGATTTATTCGATTCCACCGGTACTTTAATTGGCGTGGCGGAGCAGGCGGGGTTTATTAAGCCCAACGGCGATTTTCCCCGCGTAGGTCGTGCCCTGACCACCGATGCTGTAGGCACGATTGCAGGGGCCATGCTGGGTACCTCCACCGTAACCGCCTACATCGAAAGCTCCGCAGGAGTGGCCGAAGGAGGACGCACGGGATTAACCACTGTCACCGTAGCAGTGCTTTTCCTACTGGCGCTTTTCCTCTATCCGCTGGCGAAATCCATTCCTATTTTCGCCACCGCTCCGGCACTCATCGTCGTAGGTGCCCTGATGATGCAGCAGGTGGTTAAAGTAAACTGGAACGATATGTCCGAAGCAATTCCTGCGTTTTCGGTCATTCTCTTCATGCCCCTCACTTACAGTATTGCTAACGGAATTGCAGCCGGATTTATCCTTTATCCGGTCATTAAAGGGTTGTCCGGGCATTACCGGCAGGTGCACTGGCTAACCTGGATTCTGGGAATTTTGTTTGTATTGCGTTTCATTTTTCTCTCCTTTTAGCGAGAGGGGCGAGCAGCATCTACTAAACCGACTCAACTTAAAAATTGCCTTCTGGTATTTGTCCCGCAGCGCACAATAGGGAGAAGGATTACAATTATTTTTGTATTTATCTTTGAACCAGATACAAAAACCCAAACAGATGGAGGAAGTTACTGTGGAATATTCAATCAGTCCTACGGGAGAAGAGTTTCCTTTACCGAAACCGGAAGATTACCCTAAAGAATTTGCCCGGGTCAAAGCGCTGGTGGATGAACAGCGCCAGATGGGTCGCGAAATTGTGGTGGTGATGGGTGTAGGATTTGTTGGTGTGGTGATGGCAGCGATTGTGGCCGATACGGTGGATAAGCAAACCGGGGAACCAAACAAATTTGTGATTGGCATGCAGCGACCCAGCGTTCGCAGTTACTGGAAAATTCCCATCATCAATCGGGGCATTTCTCCGGTTAAAGCGGAAGACCCGGAAGTGGAGCCGATGATTCGCCGCACGGTGCTGGAAAAGAAAACGTTAACAGCCACGTTTACCTACGATGTACTCTCCCTGGCCGATGTGGTGGTGGTGGATGTGCAGTGCGATTATCTAAAGAATTCTCTGGGAAATGTGCGCACCGGCGAGGTGGAGATGAACGCACTGGAGAAATCGTTCGAAATTATCGCCAAACACATTCAACCCCATGCGCTGGTGCTTATTGAAACCACTGTGGCGCCGGGGACTACCGAACAGGTGGCTTATCCCATTATGCGCAAGATTTTCCGGCAGCGGGGTATCCAGAGCGATCCGTTGCTGGCGCACAGCTACGAGCGGGTTATGCCCGGACGTAACTACGTGGCCAGCATCCGCGACTTCTGGCGGGTGTGCAGCGGGATTAATGAAGAGGCGCGAAATCGCGTGGTGAAATTCCTGAACGAGGTGCTCAACACCGAAAAATATCCGCTTACGGTACTGGATCGTCCTATCGAAAGCGAAACGGCGAAGATCGTGGAGAATAGCTATCGCGCAACAATTCTGGCGTTTATGGATGAATGGAGCCGCTTTGCCGAACGCAACGGAGTGGATTTGATTAAGGTGATTGAAGCCATTAAGGTTCGTCCTACGCATAACAATATTTTGTTTCCCGGTCCGGGCATAGGAGGATACTGTTTGCCCAAGGATGGCGGACTGGGTATGTGGGCTTACAAGCACATTTTGGGATTCGAAGACGACATTTTTCGCATCACTCCCATGGCTATCGATATTAACGACACGCGGGGATTACATGCGGCACAGCTGGTACGAGATGCGTTACGGGATATGCACAAGCCCATTGCCGCCGCCGAGGTGCTGATTTTAGGAGCTTCCTATCGGGAAGATGTGGGCGACACCCGGTACAGTGGTTCGGAGATCGTTGCCCGCAAACTCTCGGAGATGGGGGCGGAAATCCGGGTGCACGATCCTTATGTGGATCACTGGTGGGAACTGGAGAAGCAGGACACTTATCCCGGCGAAGGGCACAGCCGCAAGAAATTCTTCCGCAATCAGGAAAAATTGAAAGAAGTGCGAGTGCAGAAGGATTTGAAGGCGGCTCTAAAAGATGCGGATGCCGTGGTATTTGCCGTGCGCCACAAACCATACCTGGAACTGGAACCGGATGAAGTGGTGGAAGCCATCGGTAAACCGGCAGCCATTGTGGATGCTTTTGGTATTTTGAGTGACGAAAAAATTCGCCGCTACCTGGAACTGGGCTGCGAGGTGAAAGCCATGGGCCGCGGACATATCTCGCGAATTAAAGAGCAGGTGCAGCAGGATAATAATTGAGTTCTGTACCACCCGGAATGGCACCAATGGTCAGGTTTACCGGGTGCTTTGGATGGAATCAGGAAGGCGAAAAATTGATTCATTCATTCGGATTCCCCGGTGTTTTGAAAATGCCGGGGAATTTCAATTAAAAAAACATTGATTTTACTTTAACCACGAATAACACGAATAAACACGAATTAAGCTTCGCTCCAGGCTATCTTTCTAACTGGAGGCTGTCTACACTTTGCAGTTTTCGGAATATCCTATTGTTCCTGCGGAGGGGGGGGTGGGAGTGTAGCGGCAACATAGGATTCGGAAAGATAGCCCCGGGGCTTCGCTCTGGGAATTGTTTTAATGTATGGCTCTGTCCCAGAAGAATTTATATCCGGAGAATTCCTTTCGGGGCGGGAAAAGAACAACGTTTAATAGAATATTCAAAAAACAACTACGAACCATGCGCTTTCGCTGTACACGTTCCAATTTACTGATTAGCAAAACCTATCTGGGTGATATTGATGTAAATTTTTTTGCTCTGGAACGCCCATTTGCTGCTTGTTCTTCTGATGGCGGTTCTTTTCCCGGGGGGATTTACCCCAGGCTATCCATAGCCGAATTTTTCGAGCTCTGGTTGTCGTATAATTGATAATTTTATTTCAACACAATTTCACAAATCCATGTTAGAGCCATGCCACGAAAGAGGGTACATCTTTGCTCATCCCATGGGAAATTTCCGGCGGAATCGTCCTGGAGGTTCGGAAAAGGATGCATAACGAAGAATTTGTGGACAGAACCTGAATGGGGGACAGCATCCTGTTGGACAATCAGCCTGTGGGTGGAACCCGGGTATTCTTACAATTTTTACC
Source organism: Calditrichia bacterium (assembly GCA_026991005.1). Next base: position 10,670 of record JALXCH010000343.1, read on the forward strand.
AGAATATAGAAGGATGGTAAAATTTAAAGAAGCCCAGAAAAACGCCCTCTCTCTGAAAAGGATTAAGTGGATTTTTCCTACCCATTCAATTATTCTTTAGCAAATTCCGGAAATAAAAATTTAACAGGTATCGGATTTTAAGTAAATTCATTAATTTTGTGTAATTGAAATTTACCATTTGTTCAACTTGGTGAATTTACATTCTTTTAAAAATAACAGGAGGTATCATGCGTTATTTTTATGGATTTATTCTGATAATGCTTTTTATAGGGAATCGTTTTCTCCCTGCTGAAGAAGCTTATTTACTTCATTATCCGGATATTTACGGCAACACCGTGGTCTTCAGCTACCACGGAGATTTGTGGAAGGCGGAACTCCCAGACGGCGAAGCTGTCCGGTTAACCACCCATCCCGGTGAGGAAACATCCCCTCATTTTTCTCCGGACGGAAAATGGATTGCATTCACTGGGGAATATGATGGAAACCGTGATGTGTACGTGATGCCAGCAGAAGGAGGTGAACCCCGTCGACTTACTTACCACGGAAGTACGGATATGGCTATTGGCTGGAGTCCCGATGGTAAAAAGGTACTTTTTGCTTCGGAACGGGACGCAGGTTATGTGCGACCTTTCGTTTATCAGGTCAGTGTGAATGGGGGTTTCCCGGAAAAACTCCCCATTTACCGTGCGGCCTGGGTGAGCTTCAGTCCCGATGGTAAAAAAGTAGCGTTTAACCGGCGAGCGGGTCAATTCCGCAACTGGAAGCGCTATCGGGGTGGCGAAGCCCAGGATGTGTGGATTGGTGATTTGACCACGGGAAAGTTTCGGAACATTACCGCCGATTTTCCCGGAATTGACCAGCGTCCCCTCTGGATTGGGGAGGAAATCTTCTTTGTTTCCGATCGAGAATTGAACGTTGCCAACCTTTGGAGCTACAACGTCCGCACCGGTACCTTTTCTCGAAAAACTGACTTCACCGATTTCGCTGTGTACACCCCGGAAACCGATGGAAAATCCATTGTATTCGAACACGCCGGTCGATTGTACCGATACCAGATTGCCACCGGAAAAACAGAATTGCTACAAATTCACATTCATTCCGATAACTGGCAATTGCGTCCCACTTTTGTAAATCCTTCCAAACATCTGGGAGGGTTTTCCGTTTCGCCGGATGGTAAATGGGCAGCGGTGGAAGCGCGAGGGGATATCTACAAAATCTATCGGAAATCTGGCAAATGGGTCAACCTCACAAAAACTCAGGGCATTCGGGAACGGTATCCCGTTATTTCCCCGAATGGTAAACAGATTGCCTATTTCTCTGATAAAACAGGAGAATATCAGTTGTATGTGCAATCGGTTGAGACTTCCGGAGAAGCCCGACAACTCACACGAAATCTGAAAACCTACCCTTACCACCCGGTGTGGTCGCCGGATGGAAAGAAGTTACTTTTTGGCGACAAAGACTATCGGTTACGCATTGTGGATGTAAACAGCGGCAAAATTCAGGAAATTGACCGGTGTACCTATCAAAAAGATTACGAATTTTTCTGGGAAATCAGCGAATACGATTGGTCGCCGGACAGCCGCTGGGTGGTGTATTCCAAAGTACAGCCCAATTTGAACAGCGCAATTTATCTGTATTCATTGGAGAAAGGAAAAAGCTACCGCATCACCGATGGGAGTCACGACGATTTCTATCCCGTTTTCGATAAAAACGGTAAATATCTTTATTTCATTTCCCAGCGACACTTTCAACCGGCACTCGATCCCTCGGAAGACAATTTCATTATTTCCCGGATGAGTCAGGTGTATTGCGTGCAATTGCGAGCAGGCGAAAAACCACCTTTCCGGAAAGATGAAGAGGAGAGCGACGAATCCGGTGAAGGAACGGCGCAAAACGATACCACTTTCCGCATCGATTTAACCGGAATTGAACAGCGCATTTACCGTGTACCCATCGACCCCGGGAACTTCAAGAAATTGGGCGCAGGTAAAAGCGTGGTGCTGGTGATGGGAAAAGAGCGGTTTGGTTTCCCCGGAATCGAAGAATTTTTCAATCCCGGCAGCGTACAGGACTATTTCATTAAAGCTTACGATTTAAACACCAGCAAACAAATTACGGTGCTTAAAAAGGTAGGGGATTTTAGTGTAAATCCGCAGGGGCATCATCTAATTTACCGCAGTGGAGAGACGGTAGGCATCATCGGGCTGGAATCGGTTCAGAACCATGCGGTAGGTGATGGGAAATTGAAATTGAGCAAATTGGAGATGCGGCTGAATCCCCGGGCCGAATGGCGGCAGATATTTCATGAAGTCTGGCGCTGGTATCGGGATTTCTTTTATGATCCGGATATGCATGGGGTGAACTGGAAGAATGTTCGAAAAGCATACGAACCGCTGCTGGCCGGGGTGAAAAATCGCAATGAGTTGAATGGTCTGTTACGAGAAATGGTGGGCGAAATTTGTGCCTCGCACATGTACATTTTTGGCGGTGAGCAAGATGAGCGTGGTGGAACGACTCAACATATTGGCACGGGATTGTTAGGAGTGGATATTGTACCGGATTCCGGAGCGGGTTTGTACCGCATTGTTAAAATTTATCGGGGAGCCAGTTACGAGAAACGCTTGCGAAGTCCTTTAAATGCTCCAGATGTGCAGGTGAGGGAAGGAGATTACCTCTGGGCAATCGATGGGCAGCGAATTTCTACAAAAGAAAATTATTTAAAATATCTGGTGAACAAAAACAACAAAGAAGTAGAAATCACCGTAGTGAGTTCCCCGGAAGCGAAAGATCGCCGTACCTTCCGCATTAAAACGCTCTCTTCCGAAAGGGCTTTACGACGCTACGAATGGGTAAAATCCCGGGAAGCACTGGTGGCAAAATGGAGCAACGGACAAATTGGGTACATCCACATGGATGATATGGATGAAAAAGGGCTGGCACAGTTTGAAGAAGGCTGGAAAGCCAACAAATACAAAAAGGGACTCATTCTGGATGTTCGCTACAACGGTGGTGGCTTCACCAATTATTTTGTGATTGATAAGCTGGAGCGGAAGCTGGTTTTTGGTACCAGGACGCGCGATTTCCATCCCATGCGCTTTCCCATGGTGGTGAGCAATGCCTATATGGCTGCGATTATCAACGAATTTACCGGCTCGGATGGGGAATTGTTTACCGAGCATTTTAAAGCCCGGAAGATGGGTAAGGTTTTTGGTGTGCGTACCTGGGGTGGACTTATTGGCATCATCAATGCGTTGCAAACCGTGGATGGCGGCATTGCAGTGCAACCCAATGTCGGTTTTTACAACTGGAAAGGGCAATGGATTGTGGAAAACCACGGCGCCGATCCGGATGTGGTGGTGGATATTACCCCGGAAGACGGATTAGCGGGACGTGATCCCCAATTGCGTCAAGCTGTGGATTATTTGATGGAAGAAATCAAAAAGAGTGAACCGCAATTACCATCACCCCCGCCATTTCCGAAAAGCAAACCGTAATCGGAAACTCGTGTTAAGTAGGCTGGAGGGGGAGTAAATCCTCCTCCAACCGGTTTAATAATTTCATGTTAATTTTGTTGAACAAAGAGGTTTCAACATGCTTGCAAACTTGCCTGGCAGCGTAGTTAAAAATTTACATTTGTAAAAAATGTTTAATCAAAGGAAAAAAGGTAAGAATACCCGTTTTCCTAAAATTCTCAAGGATTCAGGATTGATTAAAAATCTTTGGTTTAAATTTCTTCTTTAAATCACTCTTATTTGTTCTGGAAAAATCTAAATAATCACTTTAATTTGTTAAAAAATTTTACATAATCTGACTATTATGGAAATGGAAAATGTTGATTTTAATATGAGCATTTCAGTTGATTTCCGGGAAATGTTTAAATTTTGTTCATGAAATCAACAGTATGGTTCAAATTTCGTCAGTAATAAGCACTGAAACATGTCAATCACGACCATTTTTCTAACTATTGTCTCATTTTCTGTACCCCCTGTGGTCGCTCTCTATTGGTACAAAAATTGTATTATCGATAATAACGTTCTTTTCGATAAAAGGAGGTGTAGGATGAAAAAATTGCTATTTCTTTCGCTCTTAACCTTTTTGCTATTAAATGGCATGGCACTGGCCGTAACCCAGGTAAATTTTTTTGTAAATGGGATGCCGGTATCCACGATTACTCAGGGCGATACCCTGGTCTGGCAAGCGGATTGTACACCTGGAGGTACGGTCACGTTCGAGATCTGGATGGACCTGGATAGCAGCCAGACGCTGGACAGCAACGATGTTAAATTGTTTACGTATAATGTGACCGATGGTGATAGTTCTGGCAATGGTGGTCCACCCGATCTCGACGGATTAAATGGCTTTATTACAAATTCCATTGGTCCCTTTGGCTTTGCCCCCATTCACTGGGGATTTGTGGCAAAAGAGGGAAACACTAGTGCTGAGGGGTATCTCACCATTTTACCCATGCCCAATCCTCCGGGTACGGTTTCCGGTACGGTCTCGTTCGATGACGGACACAATCCTGCCAATATCCTGGTTACCACAGATCTGGAGCATCCTCCTTTCTGGAATGCAGTTACCGACTCCAATGGGAATTATACCATTAATATTGGAGAAACCGGGGACTATCTCATTCTTCCCTGGTATTCCAATACATACTACGTTGCGCCAGAACCGCAAACCGTTACCGTGAATGGAGCAGTTACCGGGGTCGATTTCCTTTTCCTCTCCCCGCAATGCACTATTTCCGGTGGATTACTGGACGAGAGCGGCAATCCTCTTCTTCGGAATATTCGAATTGGAGTAGAAGACGTGAACACCTTTAACGATGTGGCACGGGGTGAGTTTAGCGATGGTCAATATTTGTTTGGTTTATTTCCCGGAACCTACCGCCTTAATTTCGATGATGAATCATTAAACCCAGATTATCTTGCGCCTGTTACCTGGAATAACCCTTATTTTACCTTTACTCTGGATAGTGGAATGGCAATGACCAAAGATATTACCTTCTACTCCCCGGATACATTTATTTATGCTAAAGTGCTGATGAATGGGGTTCCTGCCTCTACTCCCAATATGTTTGAAGTACAGGCCTGGAATGATACCGTAGGTAGGATGGTTGCTATGAATGATACGACCGGAATGGTAACATTGCCAGTGAAAAGCGGATATATCTATATGGCAGAAATTGATGTGGAATCGTTTCCTCCGGGATATGGGGTTATAGGAGGTCCGCATCGGGACGATGTCCAGCCCGGGGATACGGTATGGTTCAAATTGGTGAATTACACCGATCAGATTTATGGAAGTGTTAATCTGGATGCGGGAGATCCGCCTCCGGTTTGGGAAGACATGTTTATGGTGTGGGTCGAGAGCGGAGGAATTATGGTTAATTCCACACATTTAAATCCCGATGGAACTTTTTCGGTGTATGTGCCCAATGATACATTGCGTGTAGGAGTGTGGAACACTCCTGATTACGTGGTCAAACCTCAGTACATTGAACCGGTATTGCCCAACGATACCCTCACGTTTATGGCGAATTATGCCAATGCTCAAATTGTGGGGCATCTGTTTGGGCTGGATACGTTACCCCAGGAGGATGGAGTATTTGCCCAATCCGATGGCGATTGGCCGGATGTGTACACCAGTTGGTCGCCGGTGTACCCGGATTCCAGCTATTCCCTGCGCGTATGCGAAGGTACCTGGACTATTTTCCCACCCAATGTGCAGGGGTACATTATCCCTCCAGCCACCACCATTAACATCCCCGAAGTGGATACTGTAATTACCATCGATTTTTATTACACACCGGATGTGGTGGAGAAAAAACTGGATCATCTGTTGTTGAGCTATCAGTTAAAGCAAAATTACCCCAATCCGTTTAATCCGGTGACCACCATTCCTTTCTCGGTTCCCCGGACGGAGCATGTGGTTATCGAGATTTTTGATGTTCTGGGATCTCATGTGGAAACTCTGCTGGATAAAACCGTAAGCGCCGGAAATTATGAAGTCCACTGGAATGCGGCGAACCATCCCAGTGGAATTTATTTCTGCAAAATGAAAGCAGGTGATTTCACCGCCATGCGTAAATTGATTTTGATGAAGTAATATTTGGGAGGAGTTTACTCTAAACTCATCAAAACCCCGGCCGTACTCAGGTCGGGGTTTTTGATTTAAACCTGTTTTTACTCCGGTTATTTAGTACTTACCCCATTTTAGGGAAATACCGAAAGATAACACTTTAGCATGAATATTTGACCATAGCCAGACGGATGATAACAAATTCCCTTAGTCTCCAGACTTCCCATGGATTTTGCCAGCGTACTGGATGAGTGGAGAGGTAACAAACCAATGAAAATTGGTATTATTTCCCCTTTGCAGGAAGCAATTCCTCTATTCGAATATGAAAGATCTCCCGTTGCTCGTTGGTAATTTTCAAATGACCGCCATCGAAACAGACCCCTTCGCACTGTTTGGCAATAATGGGGAGAACGAATGCTTTGCCCGCTAAAAAGTTGTCGCTGGTTTCCGGCTTATGAAATAACCACACCCCGGTGTAAGTCAGCACAGCCAATTTCGTTCCGTCCGGCGAGGCATCGGCGGCAGTCACCATTCCTTTTACATCGTATTCTCCCAACAAAGTCGCGGTATTGATAACAAACGGCCGGGTAGCGTCCAGCCTATAGAGTTTGGTGTGGGTATCGCTGCGGTGTTTGGTGAGTACATACAATTTCCCTGCATTCCAGAACAGGGCTTCGCAATCGAAATTTTTTTTCTCCGGAGGAAATTGCTTCTGGTCGGGAAAACGAAAGAATATCTTCCGCAATACACTGGTACGATCCACCGCAGTGGGGTCTGGTTCTGCAATGACGTAAATTGTCAGGTCACGCCGTCGATTGTCGTTGTTCCCGGTATCAGCTATGTAAAGCAATCCTGCATCATCCACCGCAATATCTTCCCAATCTACATTCACAGCATCGGGAATCAGAATACCCTCGTAACTGCGGCTGGCCCAGCGTGGTTTGATAATCCGTCCCAGACTGTCGATGGCAAAAATGCGGGCTTTGTCTCCGGAATCGTTTAGCGTCCAATATACATTTTTCTGGGTTCGACTTTTGACGATAGCGGAACCTTCCAGGATGGGCTGGAAGGTGATTTTGGCGACAGGGGTCAGTACATGGGGTGTTTCTTCGGGTAGGGGAAATACCACATTTTCCAGCTTAAACTGAGCCAAAAGAAGAGCGGGAAGAAACCACAACAGTAAGCCCAGGGAAACTGATATTCTTTTCATATTCACCTCACATTTTTTAGAGATACTGTTCAAATACCGTTCAATAATACGGAGAAGAACAGGAAAATCACACTAAAATTTTGGAAGATGTTTGGAACGTCCAATTTCCCGTTTTATTTTCACTAACTAAATGATGGAGAAATTG
>JALXCH010000344.1 GCA_026991005.1 Calditrichia bacterium
ATTTCCTCCCTGGTTCGTTTTTCGGTAACGGCGATGAGCAATCCTTCGCCCATGCCCATATCAGAGAGAGAGATTCCGGCGAAAATGCCCTGCCGGGACAACTGTTCGATAATCTTCCCGGCGGGTAATGGTGTATTCACAACAAATTCTTTGAAGAAGGGAGCGGAGAATTTCATCTCATATCCGGGGAGGCGGCTAATTTGTTCTGCCAGGTAATGGCTCTTCTGCACACTTAATTCGGCAACCCGCCGTAATCCGTTTTTCCCCATCAGGGAGAGGTACACCAGCGCGGCCAGAGCACAGAGCTGGGAATTGGTGCAGATGTTACTGGTGGCTTTTTCCCGCCGGATGTGCTGCTCCCGGGTTTGCAGGGTGGTCACAAATGCCGTGCGCCCCTCCACATCGGTGGTCATTGCCACAATGCGACCGGGCATTTTGCGGATGAGCGCTTTACGCGCAGCAAAAATTCCCAGATAGGGACCACCCAAATTCAGGGGATTTCCCAGCGCCTGCCCTTCGCCCACCACAATATCCGCTCCGTACTCGCCAGGCGTCTTTAGCAGCGCCAGCGAGATGGGATCCACATGCATAATGAAAAGCGCTTTCTTTTCGTGAATAGCGTCGGCCAGCCCCCGGGGATCTTCGATAATCCCGTAAAAATTGGGATTTTGCACCACTACCCCGGCGGTGGCATCATCCAGCAAATCCCGCAGCGCCGCAGTATCGATGCGCCCATCCGGTGCTGTGGGCACAGTAACCAGCTCCATCTGCTGATCTTTGACGTACGTCTCCACAATCTGTCGATACAGGGGATTGAGATTTTCGGGGAGCAGGATACGTTTTTTACGGGTGTGATGCGCCGCCATCAACACCGCTTCGGCCAGTGCCGAACCTCCATCGTACATGGAAGCGTTAGCTACCTCCATTCCCGTCAGGCGGCAAATCATGGTCTGATACTCATAAATAGCCTGCAGCGTTCCCTGGCTTACCTCTGCCTGATACGGTGTGTACGCCGTGTAAAATTCCGAGCGCATCAGAATATGCTTTACGGCGGCAGGAATGTAATGGTCGTAAGCGCCTCCGCCCAGGAAAATGGCTCCCCGGGTATTGCGAGCCAGTAACTGCTCCATCTCCCGCTGAATTTCCAGCTCGCTTAACGGTTCGGGTAAATTCAAGCGCCCCCGAAAACGATTTTCCTCGGGAATGTAATCAATTAACTCTTCGAAATGCTCTACACCAATCTCCCGCAACATCTCTCGATTGTCAGCTTCCGACTTGGAAAGATATGCCATCGCTTTTTCCCTGATATCCGTTTAATATTTCCCATCAAACCGGTTCGATTTTTCCCGGAATTAGCAATTTCCAAACCCGTTTCTTTTTTCGCCCCGAAACAGAACATCCGCGGTTAAATCAGTTCTTCGTACTGTTCCTTGCTCAACAGATTAGCTACTTCGTCCGGATTGCTCATTTTAATTTTAATAATCCAGCCTTCTCCGTAGGGATCTTTATTGATTAATTC
>JALXCH010000345.1 GCA_026991005.1 Calditrichia bacterium
ATCCCACCCTTCGCGACCGCGTCATCGAAAATTTACAGGAATTTGTTGCCGATCAGAATATCGAAGGTGTTCCGCTTAATTTTGTAGTTCGCGAAGGGAAACCTCACAAAGAAATTGTAGAATACGCCCGAGAGAACGCCATCGATTTAATCACAATTGCTACCCATGGCCTTACGGGATTGGATTATCTTCTGTTGGGAAGCACCACAGAAAAGGTAGTTAGGTGGTCTTCTTGCCCGGTGTTAACGGTGAAAAGAAAAGATTAAAAAGATTTTTATTGAAATTTTTCTAATCTTTGCATATATTAAGTCAAATAGAATCTAAAGAAAATATTTATGAAAATTGAGATTGAAATTAAGCGAATAAAAAAAGGTTTGTTTATTGCCAGTTGTAATGATTTACCCGGGTGCCATATTCAGGCTTCCAACGAGGCCCAAGCACGTAAGCGCATAACCGAAGCCGTTAAACTAATGTTGCTAAGTTACAAGAAACATTATGAGAAAGCCCCCGTTGAAATCTAAAAATACGGAAACGCAACTTATTACTTCCGTCTCCCGACACCGGGTGTTAGAAGTATTTAAAAGCCTGGATTTTATCATTGATATGGAAGGACTGGAAGTAATGATTTTACGGGAAAGCAAGTTCCCTTTCCATCGTATTGCTCTGCCTTATGACGAAATGATTTCGGTGGAATTACTTAAAAAATATGCAGACGATCTGGGTATCCCCTTCGAAATTTTTCTTCCCTGAACGAAAAGATTCTTCTTACACGTTGAGAATCTCTTTTATCTTATTCACAATTTCATTTACCTGAAACGGCTTTCGTAAATAACCAATAGCCCCCTTTTCCAGAATATCTTCCAGATCTTCCCGCTGGGAATAACCGCTGATGATAAACACCTTCTGATTCGGATTGATTTTACGGATATGACTAAACGCTGTGCGACCATCCATTATTGGCATAATCATGTCCAGAATCACCAGATCAATATCGTTTTTACGCTTTTTGTAAATCTCCAACCCTTCCTCGCCATTCCCGGCTGTGTACACCCGAAAGCCATACATCTCCATGATTTCGCGCATCATACTGCGAATATTGTATTCATCGTCCACCACTAAAAGCGTTGGAACATGTTCTACCGATGGCTGCACGGTTTCTGTTCCCTCAACCGCCACTCTCGTCACAGATTCCTCCTCTACCTTGATAGGTAAATAAACATACACTGCTGTATATTCCTGATTCTTACTTTCAATGAATATCTCCCCCTGCAAATCCTTAACAATATTGTAAGCAATGAACAGCCCCAGCCCCACACCTTCGTTCTTAATGCGGGTGGAATAAAATGGCTTAAACACCTGAGGAATCATCTGTTGGGGAATTCCACAGCCATTGTCGTACACGCACAACTCCACATATTCCCCTTTTTTCAGGTAAAATTCGTGCTCCGGCACCAATCCATTGGCTTCGTGAAGGTAATGGCGCGTGGATACCTGAATAACGGGGTTTTCCCGGTCGATAAGAGCATTGACACTATTTTCGAAAAGAATGCGCAGAAGGCGTTTAATCCGCCGAGGATAATAAGTAATATTTTTTAAACTTACATCCAGATCGAATCTAACCTGAATATTTTTGGGCAATTCTTTTTTAATCTGTGAAATGAAATGTTTAACGATTTTATTCAAATTGCCCGTTTCGTAAGTCTCAAACTCTTCCAGATCGTAGTTTAAAAATTTCTGAACAAAATTGGAAGAACGCTGGGTGGCTTTTTCCATGATTTCCAGATATTTCTGGAACTGATGTTCCTGGGGTAACTGGGTGCGCATAAGGCTAATGTTGGGAACCACCATGGTAAGCAGATTATTGAATTCACTTACCAATGTCCGCGCCAGTTGATCCAACTCATCCAGCACCATATTGCGTTGTTCCAGAACATCGCGATAGTACATCTGGGTAATATCCACCGCAAACACCAGGATTAATATAAAATTATTCTGAATAATCACTCGACTGACATAAAATTCCATAATCGGTTGAGGACGTTTTTTCCCCTCCACGGGAGAACGAAAATACTGAACTTGCCCCTCCTGAGCAGTATCCAGAATCCGCTTAAATTCATTGCGATGCGTTTTAGGAATAATTTCCAGAAAATTTTCCCCCACAATCATATCCTGGTGGATTTGCAACTTGCTGAACGCGGTGGCATTCGCATGAAGCACAATATAGCGGGGATCCAGAGTAAAAATGTAAAGTGGTCCTTTTTCGAAATATTCCGCGTACTTAACTTCTTCCAGCACTTTGCGCAAACGGAACTGTTTAAACAAACGCGATTTTAATTGAGCAAAATAATAATGCTGATAAATAACCAGCGAAATGAGCCCCAAAATCAGATTTATGAAAGAAAGGTCGTTAAGAGAAAACATTTCGCGGGTACGAATTAAATATCCGGTGCCCAGGAATTTCCCCTGTACTTTTAATGGGAACAAAATGACTGAACGGGCATCCAGCAAATCCCAAGGCACATTAACACCGGGCATATTTTCCACATCCCCAATCAAATAGGCCAGATCCCTTTCCTGCACTATGCTTTTGAGCACATCAATTCCTTCGTGTGCCAGAAATTGGCGGTAATTATCCAGATTGTTTGGGCGATTGGTAATTACGGTCTCTGTTTTATCTTCATCTTTCAAACGGAAAGCAATAAAAGCGTGATCGCTGGGTACCCGTCGCTCAAAAAAATCGAAAAGGTTATGGATCAAATTCTGCGAGTTTTTGAAATTCATCACACTCCGCTGGAACTCAATTATATCCGAAAGCATATCCACCTGTCGCACAAAGGAATTGAAATTGTTCTCCAGCGTGTTAAATGTGGTAATCATGTATTTTTGTAAATTTTCCAGCTCCTGAGAAATTTCCTGTAATTCACTGAAAACCTCCGAACTTTTCTCTACGCGTTTCAGAGATTTTACCATATTTTCGATGTACTGAATAATATTTGTTTGAATTTTCATTTTATCTTACAAGTTAAACAATTTTAAAAAATTTTCCTGTTCTTTTAAATCGGTTCGCGCTTTACTTAATAGATTTGCAATTTCATCCTCAGTAAAGGAGAAATATTCATTGAAACGAGTATCCAATTTCAGAACATCGGTTAACCCCGCTTCGGGTTGATCCAGCAAATGAACCAGAAGGTTGCCCAGGTAAACCAGACGCACCCAGGGAGCAACCTGACTTTGTTCCTGGAAATCACCGGGAGCATGATGATAACGCACCATATCCACCACCGCAGGAGGTAAATGCCACCTGTCCAGCAACTCACCGCCTAATTCCGCATGGTCGTATCCCAAAAACTTCTGCTCAATTTCGTACAACGGCTTACCTTCCTGATTACTCTTTTCATAAACGAAATGATATTCTTCGTTTAACACCCGGATTAATGCCAGCTTTCCAATATCGTGCAATAATCCACCAATGTAAAGGATATCGGTGTGTTTGGGTTCGTATTCTTCGGCCAGCGTTTTCATTACAAACCCGGTGTAAATGGAATGTTTCCACAACGCTTTAATATCAAAATATTTGCTGGAATTGAACCCTTTGTACAAACTGTAAATGGATATCGAAATGGCAATGTCCTTGAGTAAATTAAATCCCAGAATAACAATTGCCCGTTCCAGCGAATAAATGGTTCGGGGAAAGTTAAAATAACTGGAGTTGGCAATTTTCAGAATTTGCGCAGAAAGACTTTGATCCCCCGAAATCACTTTAATCAATCGGGGAATGGGTACCTCGATATCAGAACACATTTGCACAACCTGAAATGCCACAGTATTGATTGTAGGTAATTTTTCTATTTGACGAATAATTTCCTCAGTGCTCGACATACATCCCTCAATTTGACGTAGATATCTTGACCCAGGATACGTAGTCTCTTCTACATTTTATTAATATCGAAAATTTATATCATAACTTGATGAATATTTTTGCTTTCCGGGATTTCTAAACTGTTTCTACAGGTAGGATGGTCTAATTCATTGCAGACAGAAGTTTTTTGTAACGTGTGAAGCGAATATTCTGGATGTAAATTTCTCTGTTAAACCGGAAAACCAACTTTACAGTTGATATTTTTTCACTTTGTTGCGTAGAGTTCGTAGGGTAATTCCCAGTTCCCGTGCCGCTCGTGTTTTATTCCACCCGGTAGCCTCCAGCGCCTGACGGATAATTTCCCGTTCGCATAAATGGAGTTTTTCTTTAAAGCTCATCTCCTCTTCGTGGAAAAAAGCCGGAAATAGTTTACTCTCCCTGCGGGCAGATTGCAGATAGCCGGGTAAATCGTGCACCTGGATGACCTCGGATTCGCTCATCACCACCGCATTTTCAATAGCATTTTCCAGCTCTCGCACATTGCCCGGCCAGTGATACTGCATTAACACATCCCGAGCTTCCTGAGAAATACCGGTAATAACCCGATGATTCTTCTGGGCGTATTTATGCAGGAAGTGATCAATCAGCGGGCCGATGTCTTCGGGTCGCTCGCGCAAAGGCGGAATGTAAATGGGAATCACATTCAACCGAAAATAGAGATCCTCGCGAAAACGTCCTTCTTTAATCGCCTGTTCCAGATTGGAGTTGGTAGCAGCAATCACCCGCACATCCACCTCAATGTTCTGGATGCCGCCCACCCGGGTAAAGGTTCGATCCTGCAACACCCGTAACAGTTTGGCCTGAACTCCCAGGGGAAGGTCGCCAATCTCATCCAGAAAAATAGTTCCGTTATTGGCCACTTCGAACTTTCCTTTTTTGCTCTTATACGCTCCGGTAAAGGCGCCTTTCTCGTGTCCAAATAGTTCGCTTTCCAGCAAGGTTTCGGGGATAGAAGCGCAGTTAATTTCCACCAGGGGTTCGTCCCGCCGGGCACTCTGGTAATGGATGGCACGGGCAATCAATTCTTTTCCCGTCCCACTCTCGCCCCGGATGAGCACTGTGGCATCGGTAGCCGCCACTTTGTGCACCTTACGCATCACTTCCTGCATCTTGCCACTGACCCCAACAATATTTTCGAGGCGGTAGGTCTCCTGCAGTTTATTCTTCAAATCGATATTTTCCGAAATCAGCCGCTGTTCTTTTAAAGCACGGCGGATGATAATCAGCAGCTCTTCCAGATCGATGGGTTTAGTCAGGTAGTCGAAAATGCCCGATTTCAGTGCCGCTACCGCATTTTTAACCGAACCAAAAGCGGTCATCATAATAATCATAATATCCGGATTCTTTTTGAGAATTTTTTTAGAGAGCTCCAGTCCGTCCGTATCGGGCAATAAATAATCCATCAGCACAATGTTAAATTGGGCTTTGTTAATTTCGGCCAGTGCCTGCCGACCGTTTTTCGCTTTGGTTACCTGATATTTTTCGTGGGAAAGGATTTCTGCCAACCCTTCCAGAGTATTTAAATCGTCTTCGACTATGAGAATTTTCTCGTTCATTTCCATCTAAACCTATTTTTCATTTTTACTCCCGGACAAATCAGAAGGTGCCC
>JALXCH010000346.1:0-17674 GCA_026991005.1 Calditrichia bacterium
CTTCATTATCCTGATTTACAAAAGCCACGTAATACTGAACCTGCTCTCCTTCTTTCACTTTGGGATCAATCAGCAACCGGCCCAGCAGCACCGAGAGTTTGGGGAGTTTGAAACAGAGCATCAGAGAGTAAACGGGATCGACCTGCAATTTAGTCAGGATGCGTCCGGGATCGGGGTTTTTCATGGTACGCGCCAGCGTGGCAAAATCCGGTCCCAGCAATTTCTGCATCTGGAAAGGATCGTCAACAGGGCGTACCACTACCGGAAGGGCTTTCTCCCAAGTGCCCTGCCCCACTTTTTTCCAGAGCTCCACTCCCTGTCCCCGGGGAATCGGTCTGGTTAAAAAGATGTAACTGACTTTTCCATCACTAAACCCAATCAGCTCCGGCATTTCACCGGCAAAAGCCGTCAGGCTCCACACAATTAATAGTGCTCCTATGAAAATCCTTCGCATAAAGCCCTCGTTTTTTATCTACAAACGTTTCATTTACATTGTGAATTTACTACCTGTTTTCGCTTCCTCTTTCCCTCAGGATTAATGGCCCGGGCCGATGGGTCCGGGAGGATTAATTCCCCCACCAGGCGGTGGGAAATTACCCGGACCAGGAAGACCAGGATTACCAAAATTCGCACCGCCACCGAAGTTGTGGCCGCCTCCAAACGTCGCTCCGCTACCACCATAACCGGCAATAAAGCTCGTCTGGCGAATGGGCGATTTCAGGTTGGCACGATTGGCAATGACGAAACGGATTGTATAACCTGTATTCTCCTGATAAGTCCCCGGCATTTCCAGAGTCACAGAATTGCCAGGAGAAGCCGCAGTCGTTGGTATGATATATGTGATTGTACGGGTATCCGAAGGATCCGAATTCTTACGTATGGCAATTTTCATCCCGTAAATATCCGATTCGGAATCGGAGAAATTGCTCAAAGTAACCGATATTTTATGAGTTCCGCTGTGGTATTGGAGAGTAAGAATTCCCGTAGAAGGCGGTGTATTATCGATACGAATTTCCCGAGAAGTTACATAAGCGCTGCGCATGCCATCTCCATTCACAGCCCGGATGGTAACATAAACTTTTTGTCCCGAAACTAATGACAGGCTATCGATTTTAATCCGATTAATTGGTCCACCAAAATTAAATCCGCCTCCTACCCCTCCTGGCGGTAAGAGCGTAAAGCCGGTGGAGGGATTAAAGAGATCGGATGGGAAATCAACATGACCTACCTGCCCCGGTGCGTGATAAACAGTTACGTTACGACGCGTCCAGCTTACAATATCCCCATTGCCAGGAGTACTACCAATCTTGTATTCGTAATAAGCTACACCGGTTTCGTAATCTTTAGCCGGTTTCAGTCCCAGAACAATGCTGGTAAGTGAACCATTGTAATAAGGCATATAATCAGGGATGTTCCCGTAGGTAAAGCCCGGTTTGGTGGGAGCGGTACGATCCAGCGGTCGAATCGGCCCGGTGGTGGTTATCGGCCCAATGAGGCCTGCTTTATTCATGGCGCGAATATGGACATAGAAGGTATCCATATACGCCAGCGGTTCTCCCACTAATTTAATGCGGGTGACCGGGTGTCCGTTGGCATCGATTCCCAGTAAACGCCAGCCACTGTTGGGCATGGGATCGTTAGGCGATTTCGTCACCTTGAACATGTACTGGTAAATTCCCGATTCCGTATCGCTGGCGGGATCGAAATACACTCGAATTCCCGGTGGAATCGTGTCGTTCTGGGAGTACCCAGAATAACCAAGGAAATTCCCGATAACATTGAATATGTAGGTAAGCGAATCGTTGCCACCGCTACTGGTGCCACCCGAAGAGCCGCCGGAAGAGGAAATGGGAATCACAAAGCTAAACTGGGTCCCATTCAGTTCCTGCTGGAAGGTTACCGTAGAATTATAATTGGTAATGGCATTCTGTAAACTCGGTGGCGATTGCACATCCGACGGATAGGGACTGGTGAAGTTTACGGTCACCGCGCCGGGAGCTGTGGTGTCGATCTTCACAAAATTGGAAGCCCGAGGCGAGCTCCACATGCCCACGCTATTTTTCGCCCGCACATACACGAAATAGATATGATTGTGCTGCAAGGACAAATTGTAGATGTTGAAATCCGTACGCGGTCCCACGCTTTTCCATCTCACACTATCCGGATGAGGCGGGATTAAACTGGTTCCCACCGCATAAGCCAGTTCCACCACATCGGATTCATAATCCACTGCATCCACGTGCACATTGAGAATACTGCTGGTGCTGTACTGGTAAGCAGGAACTTTAACCCGGAGTACGGTTGGAGGTGTCGTGTCGTCCTTCATGTGCACCGTCCCCTGGAACTGGTTATTCTGATTACCGTCGAAGTGCACCGTGAAATCGGCAATACGACGGTTCACGTACCCACTGGTGGAACGGGCACGAATCTTCAGGGTGAAGTCGTGCGAGGTCTCACCCAGTTTGGTGGGAATAAAGTAAGAGTAAAAGCTCTTCTTTTTCCCGATCATTTTAAAGTGGGTGGAATACACACCCATATTGGGCATCATGCTCTGGTACAAACCAATAGTATAGTTAATGAGACCGGAATTGTAGTACCCCGAATTTAACAAGGAGCTTCCGCTTCCACCCAAAATACTGCCGCCACCAAACAGAGTAGAACCGCCCAACGTGGTTGTGCCCCCACTGCCCGAGCCACTGCCTCCGCTGGTTCCTCCCGAACCGCCACTGGAACCACTTCCCCCTGCGGGGGCAGCATCGGCAATGGCAAAGCTATAGTTGGCAATTCCCACCGGATGCGCCGCATCGAAGCGAGCCAGAATGTGGGCGCGATATTTATCTTTATACAGGAATACATTGATAGAATTAATTTGCGGAGCATTTAACTGTTGTGCCAGCCGGTCGTGAATCACCTTCACATCGGGATGAAATTTCGTGAGGAAGTCTGGACCACCCACCCGAGCACGCACCATGGGACGTGGGGACGTAAACTGCCGCAAATTCGCTACTCCAGTGGCAACTGAAAACCGAAGTCCGCTTAATCCACTTCCACCCATCGTCATAAATCCGCTATTGTTAAGTAATGAGGAAGAACCACCACCCGTAGTAATGTTGAAATATCTCAAGCTCTGGGAATAATTAGGCAGCAGATGCTGATCGATGTATGAGGTTAGCTTAACCAAACCAGAGGTGGATATGACCTCTATTTCATCTTCCGACGCCGAACCCAGTTGCCAGTAGAGGTAACGATCGGTCAGGTCATACAGAGCCTGGGCATACCCGATTCGTTTTTCATAAATTTTATCGATGACTTTCGTAACCTGCTCGTGTTTGGCATTCATTGCACCTATTTTTTCATCGTGATTGGTGATGTTCGCCACCACGGCAGAATCGAACTGAGAAGCCAGCATCTGTAAACCGGAGCGTGGAATATCTAACCAGAGGTTGATTCCCAGACGATTACATACAGTGCGAACATTATTGATGTTATTCAACTGATCTATATTTGAAGAGTATTTCTGGTAAAAATTATCTGCCTGATCGGGCGAACCGGCATATACCACATCGGCCAGTTTCCGGGCACGTGCTTTTGCTAACTTTTTCAATTCATTAATATTACTAAGACGATTGGATTTATTATGAACAAACGAACTGATGGATGTTTTCAATCCATTCAGATGGTTCAAAGCACCATTTGCCCAGGAATGGAGTTCATAAATATACTCATGATTTTTCCAGAAATATTCCTCCAGCTTTTCCCGAGCTGCCAGATACTTCTCTCCCAGTGCTTTTACCGTGGCGGTGCCATCTTCACGGTTCAAGATCACATCAATTTGCGAGAGGTAGCTGTTCAGTTTCAAAATCCGCTGGTAAATCTGGTTCAGGATCCGTTCCCGCTTTTGCTCCATTTGCCGCGCCCGCTCTTTATGCTGATTATACAAATCGTCGTCGATGGATAGTTTTGGTTTAACTTTAAAACTCTGATGTTCGCGTCCTTCGGCATCCGTGTAGGTAATCACAGAAACAGAATCGGACAATGCCTGAATGGGCGAAGCTATATCGTAAATTTCCAGAGCATTTTCCACCGAAGGCAACGAACCGAGGGATTGATCCAGTTGCTGCCCTAGCTGGTTGGCAATATTTTCCGCCTCCTGTAGTAACGCTTCTTCCTCGCTCAGCAACTGCGCAAGATAATTGGCTGTACTGGTGATATTTGAAGGTAAAGTTAAGCTCTGATTAATAAAGGAGTTCAAGGTGCTTATTTCAGAGGATTGCAATCCACCGTTTTCCGTCTCCATGGATTTCCAGGACAAAGCGGTTCGCCGGGGATTGCTCGCAAAGAGGTTTATTCCTCCCTGGCGGACTTGTTTATCGTCCAGGCGAATACTGGCGGCCAGTTTTGCTTCCATATTATTCAGGGCTTTTTGTGCTTCTTTCTCCATCTCATCTGCCATATTTTCAGCTTCTTCAATTTTTTTCCTCATCTCCGGATCGCTCCCGAAGCCTCCGCTAAATTTGGGATCCACATTGCTAATCTTCAACCACACGGAACCTCCCCAACAGATTAATCCCCAGCCCAGACATATGGAACCAGATGCCTCGCCATACACAACGAATCGATCGGATATAATAAGAATCGCTTTCACCCCGGCGGTAAGGGAGACTACCCCCAGTACCACATCTGCTTTAACCTGAAAAGTAAAGTAACCTCCAAATTCCCGGGGTTCCAACCACTTCATCCAGATTGTTCCGGAAACTCTTGAATTAACGGAAATAATCCAGAAATTAAATCCCGTTTGACCCGCAGCCTGAAACATAAATCCCGGATTTCCTACAAAGAAACGGCAATCTGCTTCCAGGAAACTTTTATTAATAACCACCGCATGGGCCATTCCCTTAATGTAGAACATCGTTCCATCGTCTGTTTCGGCAATTTTAAATTGCAGCATTCCACTGCCCTGAATAATTCCTAACTGAATCTTAGCATATACTAATCCATCAATGTAGAAATTATCGAACCGGGCTGTGAGCTTAAATCCACCAACGAGTTTGTCTTTCATATTTAATAATACCACCCGACCGGCGAAGTTAATGTATTGGTCGGTAATCGTAATCATGGTACTTCCATTAATGATAGACTTATCTGCAATAACCACACCAGCATACAACATGACCGCAAATTTAGCCTGCCCTCCGGTTAACGATGGGAGAGAACCGATGATGGTATCACCTTTCAAATCCGTCTTTTGAACCACCAGATCCAGATATTCCTGTTTGGGATTGTAAAAGAATCCTCCACCCACGCGCATTAATTGAATTCCCGGGAATAACGTAATTCCGGGTCCTGGTATTTCGGCCATAGCAAAAATACCGAAACGCAGTTTTCCATTAACCTGTTCAAATAATCCTACCGTGCTAAAATGGAGGATATTATTTACATCCACATTACCTGCAGCCAGAAAGAGGATATCCGTACTGGTAGAATAATACACCATATCAAAAGAAGCAGTTACCACATTCTGAATGCTTAAGCTTAAATTTTGTATTACAAAGTTGGTCGTATCAGAGGATTTAAAAAGCATAAATTTCTGAACACCACCGCTAAAGGTGTTGGCAATGGTCATATTGGCACCAAATTCGATATACATATCGACGTGGCGCGTGACGGTTTTCTGAGAACCGCTATTCTTTTTGGTGGGAATTGCTCCGGTTTTAAAGGATATATCCCCACCGTCGGGTAGATATTTGAAGCGATTAATTTCCAGTAAAAAGATGTTTCCAATACTCAGACGCCCACCACTAATGGCCGTGGCAATATTGGGCATATCGCCTGCGCTATTAACCTGCAAGTTTTTAAAAGTAATGGTACTGTTTACACTGGAAACATCGAGACTTACATCACCCGAGATATCAATCCCAAAATCTGATCCGGAGAGTGAACTTAAATGTGTTAGTTTAAATCGCAATACTTCCAGATTGAAGGTGGGTGTGCCCTGCAAACGGTAATTGGAAAAATGAGTACTCCCATCAAATCCAATCTGGATACCAGGATGCAGACCGCTGGCATCTTTATATCCGAACTCGATGCGATCGTTGTCCAGCCATAAGTCAGCAGTAATATTCACCCGGGAGTTTTTAAAATTATCCAGCTTTAAATCCATATCCATGTACACCAGGTCCAGGGTGCCTCTCCAGAATTGCCATTCGGTCTGGTCTCCGCCGCCTTTAGCATGGCTTTCATTCACCAGCACTACTTTGCCACCACCACCTACGGTTCCATTGGGAGCGATAAAGAAATTCACATCGCTGGGACTCTGATTAAGCGGTGCCGGCGGGGTAACCCGGAACGTTGCCTTGAGCGAATCCTGCTCGAAAGAGAGCGTGGTAAGCTGTAACCGTTTAGGCACAATATTGATGGGGCTGGAAATGAGATTAGCTCCGGCAATGGAGAAACTCCCATCGGAACCAATCTTTAATCCGGTAAATGTACTGGTATTATCGAAAACTTTTACTTTCCCGCCCAGATTTAGACCAAACACTTTAGAGCTTCCCTGGGTTTCGTAGAAAAAGCCCAGTTGGGAGATGGTAAATTTCATGGCAAAGAGATCGAAATTCAACATGTCGCCAGGATTGTTAAAGGTAATGGTAGGCATTTGCAATCCCTGGCTCTTCGAAATTTTAAGCCCTTTCACCTCCACCGCAAAGTTTTCGCCAAAAGAGGGAATCTTAAATAATGTGTTCAATTCCAGCACAATATCCGATTGGTTCGTGTAAAATTTTATAGGCGGTTTAGAGGGATTGTTAGCCAGTGGCAATAACCGGGCTATTTTTATGGGAATTCCATTGGTAAGGTGCGAAATATCCGTGGTGAAACTGGTGGAATTTGTACCCACATTGGCCGCAAAATGAATGGGAGAAGGCGAACTGCTATTGTTCTCTTTAAACAAGTCCACAAACAAATCGCCGCTAAAGGAAATCTGGAATCCCGTGTTCGAGAAGTTGGTTCGGATTCCTTCTACTTTCAGTTGTACCGGCACATCTGTGCCAAAGCTAATCGTTTTGATGTAAGTGGTACCACTGGTGTAATGTTCGTGGTACTGCCCCACGCTCACAGTTCCCGAAATACCATTGGCACTAACCTCCAGGTTCTCCACAACTAAATCCATATTAGAAAGTGCTTCAGGCAACTTGATTTTGGCTCCAATAACAACCCCGTAAGTTCCATTCTTTTTTCGCACCGCAAAGCGGGTTACAGTTAGCGGGATGCCACGAGGAGTCAGGTCGAACAGGGAATTCCCTGTGGGCGCATCAATCTGAATTCCACCACTCACCAACTCGAAAGTGGTTTTATTCACACCAATACTTAAGGAAGTAACCGTTAGTTCGGGTGGTGTGCTTCCGTTATATTTCAGCGCCGGGATGACAATTTTAAGAGATTTCCCCTGCTTAATCTGTAACATATAAGCATTGCCAGTATCCCTGGTTTCTACCAGAAGGTTTCCCTGGTCATCTTTTAACCGCATATAAGCGATGTTTTTATTGGGCAGGCCCAGGGTATCCGGCAGTGGAATGACCGCCAGAATATTGCCCGGGACAAATCCAGTATTGTCGATGTAAGCCAGAAGTTCTCCATTGCGAATAAATTCTGCCCTACCCTGTACCACCCGGGGCGGCCATATATTCATCTTAAAATTGTTTTTGAATTGTACCGTTAACCCGGTGTAATCTTTACCCTGATAGCGGAAATTCACCTGCGCACTTCCATTGGCATAGAATTTCCCGTCCTGAATTCCCATGGTAGGTGGCAGATTCAATGCAATACCAAAATCCTCCGTAATGGTAGGATTGGCTCCGGTGGCTTGCCACTTTAACTGACCATGATCCAGAGTAATCTTGAAGGCAAAAGAAGAAGAGAACGTCACATTCCCGGATTTAATCTGGAAAGGATTTAGCCCGATGAGGAAATTGTTGAAATTGGCTGTAACGCTGGCACCACCACTTAATTTCAGTGTATTCGACCCGGAGATGCGAAGCCCATCTTTGTTCAGCACCGCCTGATTGATGGTAAAGCTCAGGAAATCCCCATCCATAGGCAGGTTCAGGCGGAAGGGCTTATTTATTCCGATTTGCCCGTTAATAAACTGTCCGCTTACCAGGTCCAGGGTAATATTTCCACTAACTGAGATGGAATCTCCGGATGTGGGCGGTGGTAATTTCAGTGTAGCGGCCATAGCCATAATGGCAGACTGGTTACCGCCGCTAATATTGAAAGTGAGAGAAGAGGAATTGACTTGTAGTTTCACCGGTCCAAACTTCAGAGGGCATCCGGGCAGGAAGTTTGCAATTCGCCCGGAAATTTGCCCGGTAGAGGCGATATGAAGCGCCGTGCTGATATTGGTAGGCGAAGAGCAGGGGAATAACCCCGGCGGTACCTGGAAAGCACCTTCTACCAGGACATCAAATCTCTGCTGCCACCCAGAGGAAGTATTCTCTCCAAATAATCTTCCCCGAAATTTTTTGGCAAAAAATTTGGCACCGCCTCCAATGGGAATTTCAATTCCAGGATCTGCCACCTGTTTATTCTGAATGGTTCCCGTAATAATCCCATGGGAGAATCCGCAATTACTAACCAGCAACCCGATATTCTTTAACGCCGGAGGCATGTTGGGTGCCAGATTGGGCATGTTTAATTCCAAATCGAAACGAATTCCGGAAGCGCTTCCAAAATCCACCGATCCGTCAAAGAAGTTGACCGTGACTTCAGGAATCCGTAAGGAAGTTAACTTCAGCCCAAAACCACCCAGCTGGAAAGGAGTGAGATTTAAAGATGGGAAGGAGGTTTGGGGGAAATGAATTCCGCTGCGCGAAATGCGAATGTGCTCAATTTTGGGTAAACGAAAATTTCCAAACTGCGGAAATCCCAGATTCGCCGAAAAATCGAATACAAAATTCCAGCCGGAACTCTGATTATAGGTGAGCGTGGGAATGGTAAAATCCCCTAGCGTCATATCGATAACGCCCAGGTTTAACGGGAGGTTACCCAGATTGGAATTAACCCGCAGGTTTTGTACATTAAATCCCGCTTGCGTTACATTCAAATCCATTCCCACCACATCCTGAAGGCTGTTGTTTAATCGCATTTTCAGTGCTGCCGAAGCGGTAAGGCTGAAATTCAACGAGTTAACGCTACATTGAATCCGACCACGAAGGGAGGAAAGGAAGAGCTGAATCATGTCGTTACCGCTCACCAGGGGAATGGATTTGTTGAGGGTAAGGTTGAAATTGGCATCAAACTGGCCGGTTTCGTTCAAAGTGAGAGCGAGTATATCATTGGAAAGCACTGTGGAGAAAAGTTTTGGCACCCCTTTGAAGGTAAACGTTTTTACACCGCCAACATCCCGATAATCTAGTTCTTTAATACTCAAAGGAATCCCCAGCGAAGAAAGATCAAACCCCGGCGTATTATTGGGAATTGTTGCATGGATGGAACCGCTGGTTAGTTGCAGGTGGAGGGGATCGACCACAATGGAAAATTCCACACCAATTTCCGGCGCCGTGCTCTGGTTAAACTTCAGTGCCGGGAAGACCAGCCGCACCGGTTTTCCCGGGCGAGTAGCTATTCGCACTCCACCACTTACATTGGTTACATCCACCAATGTAGTATTACCCTGCTTCAGCACCAGGTAGGCAATATTCACATCCGGTAAAGGCAAGCGTTCGGGAAGTGCCTGAGCACCAAAATATCCCAGATTTACATGGATACCACCGGCATCCAGATACGCAATGCGGTTAGTATTATAATAAATCTCCACCATTCCCGACTTAATCTGGAAAGGCTGGAACTGCAAGGAAAAATTCTGGGAAAAGACGGCACGTAAATTTTGTAATCCTATCCCCTGATAATTTAATTGCACCTGCGAGGTTCCGGAAATTTGCAAACCATTAGAAGTAATCCGAATATTGGAGGGTAAATTAAGCTGCAATGCATTTGTAAGATTGCTGGCAACCCCCACCTGTACCGCCTGCCAGCTTAACTGACCTCCGCTCAGGCCTACCCGAAAGGCAAAATTGCTTTGGAAGGTCGCATCACCCGAAACCACCCGCATGGTGCGCAGATTTAATAATAAATGATTAAACGTTACCCCGACTGTACTACCACCCAGTGCCAGTTGCTGGCTTCCGTTGATTTCCAGCCCATCTTTATTCAAAGTGGCCTGGGAGATGTGGAATGTTAAAATAGGCTGATTATTGGGAATTTTTAACGCAAAATTGCGGAAGGTGAGACTTCCCTGCAACAGTTCTCCGGTAATTAAATCCACCGTTAAATTACCGGATGCAGTGGAATTTGTACCCCCGGAAATACCGGGCATGGTAGCAGTTACAGAAGCACTCATTCGTGCCCGCTGGGTATTGCCGGAAAATTCAAAACTCAAACTACTGGAATTAACCCTTAGGGAAACAAATCCCAGTTGAATGGGGCAGGTGGGAACAAAATTGTTCACCGTACCACTGATGTGGCCAAACCCGTCCATTTGCAAGGTGGAACTTCCCAGATTCTGCACCGAACCGCAGGAGAGAATATCCGGCAGCTTGAGGCTACCCGTCATGTTCAGGGTGGAACGATTCACCAGCAAACCACTGCTCCAATCCAAGTCCAGTTTTCCGGAAAGCGTTCGCACGTAATAAGCAGCTCCTCCGCCCAGAGGAATCTCCCCTTCGGTTCCGGTAAAATTTAACGTGGGGAAATTCACCTGAATACGGTTTCCACCCAACCCGACATTCCGCAAATGGAACACCTGCTGACGTAATACCGAGGCATAATTCAGCGGTAAATTGGGAAGTTTTACATCGATATCGGCCGAAAAATTCCAGTTAGGCCAGGTTCCATTGCTCCAGTTAAAATTGAGGGCACCTACTTGGAACTTTTTCAGTTCCAGGCGCAATCCGGCAATCTGGAACGGCGAGAGCGAGGGGTTGTTAAACGTCTGGGCGCCAATAGTGATTCCGTCCTGAGTGAAATGAATATTGCGAATCACCGGAGTATCGAACCCGCTAATGTCCGGGAAAGAAAAATCGGCATCGACATTGAGATCGAAATTGAAACGCCCATTGGTATAAGTAAAGGAATTAAGCTTCAGGTTGCGCAATGCCATCTGCATCCAGCGCATATTTAAGCGCAAATTGCTGGAAAGATTGGAAACGAATTTCGTCAGTTGAAAACCGTTCGCTTTGCTTAATCGGACGGATACTTCCGGAATCCGGGTTGGGTTTCCTACAAAGGGGAATCGGAGACCTGCGGTAAACACGATATCAAAATCTATATTTCCATTGGAAGGATTCAAGGTCACGTTACCGTTAATTCCCCGGGTGACTAATTTGAGCACATCATATCCAGGAATCAGATTCAATGTATCGGTATCGGAAATATTGATCGGTATCCGGAATTGGGAAGAACTAAACCGAATGTCGGGGATTCGAATTAGGCCGGGAGAAGTGAGGTACTTCAGTCGAACATCTGCGCGGGCATCCAGATTATCCAGATCAATCTGAATCCCCGTCATCCGAAATTTAACCAATTCATGGTCAAACTTGATAAGCGGATGGTCCCAATCTCCACTGTAAGAGAGGTTACCTGTAAAGCCGGTTTTAGTCAGTTTAAAAGTTCCGGTTAAATTAACCGGATTAACTACGCCACCACCAGGGAATCGAAACCGTGCCTGGAAAGTAAGTCCCGTGGCTGGCGTAAAATGGAGACCAGTTACATCTATGGGCAGATTTGCCAGGCTACGGATCTTACTTAATTGCCCGGATAATGAAGCGCTTACACTACCTCCGGTAAATGTAGGTGAAAATAAATTTCCTTTTAAGAAGGTTAAATTATTCAGGAATACATTCACAACTACTGAATCGCGACCTACATACATCACCAGAGAGGCGTTTCCGTTCAGGATGTATTCCGTGCTGGTTTCAGTTTTGGTAGTTCCGCTTAAATTTTTCAAATATGCCACATTGGGAACTAATTCCAGACGTGTGAGGGTGTTCAGGTTCTGGGCGGGCTGATGTTTTTCTTTATAATAAAATGAAAAAATTTCCGAACGGCCTTCGTTTTCACCCAATGGCTGACCAAAATTAATCCCGGGATTATTGTTAAACGCTTGCACGTACCAGATGTATTTTTTACCTTTCTTGAATCGTCCGTAAGCAGAAGCCGGGTAAATCAGTTGTGTGGCATTATCAACATTGGCTTCAAAAACGGGGTAAGCCGATTGAATCACCCGAATGGGCACCTGTCCCGGTAGAATCTCGAATACCGCCAGATGATACCGTACCTGAAAAGTGGGAATTCCATTGACCACCGGAGACCACTGGAAAATGAGGCTGGTTTCATCCAGTACCACCTCCTCATCCGCTGGCATCATTAGTTCGGGACGGTCGAAGGACATAATATATACGGTTTCGTAAGTTGGACCGTCGATAGGGGTTTGTTCACCTTCCCGGTACAGTTCCAGCTTCAGAGTGTAGATTCCCTCGGGAATCATATTGCTGCGCCGTATTTGTTGCACCAGATTCTGGTTTATGGTTCCGGTATTGATATCAATCAGGTGGGTATTATCGATGGTATAACTTCCACCACCTAAAATAGTAAACGGTCTGGTATCCCCTCGGAATATCACACCGTGCTGATCGGATTTCAATTCGGTTTTGATATAAAACGTACCCGGCGCGGGACCAGGATTGGTGATAACAACTTGAATAATATTAGGAGTAGAAGTCCAGTCACTTAAATATGGGGAGGGAAATTGAGTCTGCAGGTTAACCTGCATGGACTGGGCAAATAACAAACCAATCGATAACAAAACAAATAAATAAACACGCCTCATCACGATGACACCCTCTATTTTTTTGCACCCATTTTATTTCATAAAAAAATAATAAATTCTAGTTTTGCGAAATCAATATGTTGCCTGAAGAGAGTCAATATATAACCTGGACCAGATACTTTTCCTCTCTTACATCCGAACCACTTACATTAATACATTGTGCTTCATCAAAACAGATGGCCCGGATGGGAAATCTTGTTCTGAATATTATGAGACTATTTTTAATTTATAATTAAATTTTCACGGAAATTTCTATTACCATTTTCCCTTAATTAAACAACACACCAGATTTAGGTTGTTGCCAAAAGGTAGCATATGTTTCCTAAAAGTTAAGCTTCCCTAACCAGTTGTCTTTCGTTCTACGTTGTGAGGTAAAGTAAGAAGACCATTCCTCGATGGGCGTTGTGAAAGGGTAATTGTTTTATTGTGTACAATAACAATTTCACTATTGCTTTTATGGTTAAAAATTGAAGCTTAAATATGAGAATATTTCCATTCTCATATTAAAACTATTTTTCATTTAACCCTAAACCGGAATTCCCCGGAATCGCGGATTATTTATCTTAAATTATTGGAAAATTTTCTTAAACTTAAATTCCCTTTTCACAAAGCCGGGATAGTTTACAGAAATTCCGGGAATGGTCGTTATCGCTACCTCCATTCGAGGAATATCTGAATTATTCTAGAACAAAAATTTGGCAAAATGTAACAATTTCGATTTCTATTTTATTTGACAGAGGTCACATTCACATATGATAGTAACACGCTCTTTTTACTTTAACCAGAGTTGAACAATGATAGGAGTTAACCCAAGTTGAACAACGATAAGGGCTAAGTTATATATTATCAGCATGTTATGAATTTTGTATTCCCACTACAATATTATATTTTGTCCATCTTTCGTCCCAATGGGCGAACAGGTATTTTCAATATTTTGGAAATTAAATGATGAAATTCCTCCGGTTCACTGGTCTGTCGGATAAAAATCTTCTCACCCTTATCATTGTTCATCTCTATGGTCACGCTATACTGGGAGGAGAGTCGATCCCGAATGGTGGACCACCTCAAATATATCCCTGCCTGGTGCAGGTACTCCTGAATGCTGTTCAATATATGATAAACCAAAACCGTAATGAAAACATGTCCCTCTATCCGATGGGCACGAATAAAAAATACAATATAATTAGGTTAGGTCTGGAAAGAGCCTGTTAAATTATTGGAATCTGGGATTTAAAGTTTGGGATTTGGAATTTTGAAATTTTGAATTAATAGCTTTTCGTTGAGGCGTGCTCGTACAAATTAGCACAATTCGTTGATGTGAAACAAGCCATTTTGTGAAGGTCTTAAAAGCCAATAGAGATGCAAAAAAGTGAAAGCAATAAATTGTTACCTCAGGAGTGCAAAGCACTCACACAAGGATAGCCCAGGGCAAAGCCCTGGGAATGAGGTACACCCCAAATTGGAGCCCTGAAAGGGCGAAACAATACTGAAATTATTAGAACCACGAATTAAAAATAATTGATTGCTGGAAATTGTTTTTTGGTATTTGTATTTTGTGATTTGGAATTTCATCCTCTGCATCTTAGGAGGCTTTATTCATCCACTTAGTTCAATGCATCCTAATTTACTGCTTTAGAGATTCTTCGCTCCGCTGACGCTTCGCTCAGAATGACAGGGAGGAGAAGTGTTCCTGTCATTCTGAACCCGAGCCGCAGGCGAGGGTGAAGAATCTCATTCGGTAGATGTGGATTAACGAAGATTCTTCGTCGTCCTGCGTTGCAGGACTCCTCAGAATGACAGAATGTGGCTTGCCTCCGAAGAGCCGGGCCACACGACTTCCCCTGTCCATCCGCATCTCCGAAATCATTAACCACGAATCGCGCGAATAGGCACGAATAAAAAATAGCGACCTAATTCAGTTATTAACGAACTCAGGATAATCATTTATTTTTTGGAATTTGTTTTTTTACTATTTGGGATTTTATTTCTTGAGATTTGGAATTTGTTATTTGGAAATTCTTTGTATTCGCTGCGCTCGCTGCGGTTTTAAAATTTGGGATTTGAGATTTGGGATTTGGAATTTGGAATTTGTTCCTTACGATTTAGAATCTATAACACCGTTAAGGATATTTGAAAAAACCCGATTGACCTCCAAAAAGAAAGAACTCCCTCCCGTTTTCTTTCAAAAATCAGAAGTTGTAATTAAAAGAGAGTGTTCCCCGATGTTCTTTGTATTCTCTGTCCGGATTCACCGGATCGAAGAAATCCAATTTCACCAGATTCAAATTCAAACTGCTGCGGGCAGTGACCCGAAACCGGGAATTGAGGGTGTAGTTTACCGATTTTTGCTCCCCGCTGCTCTGCACACTCACCGAAAAACTATTTCGCCACTGGGTAAACGGATTAATCCCTAACATGCCACCATAAGTCTGGCTCTGGATGGTTCCGGTAACCACTTTATTGGAGGTGTTGGTAAAATTAAATCCTACGGTAAATTTTGGGGAGATGACTACATTGTACCCGGCGTTAATCATCTGGGCATCGAAGGCATTCTGGTTTTCAGCCTCACTTCGTTTCTGGGATTTCTGCAAAGAATAAGCAAAGGTGAGCGTATTCGCCAGCCGTTTGACCTGGAACATGTACGAACCGTTTACCATATAGCGGTCGCTGTAGGTATCAAACAGCATCCGTTTCTTTTCAATATTATTTTCCCAATAAATTAACGAATCCAGATTGGCTTCGTTTTCCAGACGGTTGCTGCTATAGGTAAAATTGAGCATGAGTGGCCGGGTCGGTTTGACCATAACCCCTGCCATGTAGTTGATATGTTGCTGGGTCTTCACCTTCTGATTGTTCAAGTTATCGTGGCTATAATTAAAAGTACCCCGGAAAGTTAATTTCCCCGGAAGAGCATTAATAAATAAATTGCCATTGTACCGCTCCCGATCGTTCATGGTGTAGGGTAATCCCAGGGAGGCAAAGCCCGGCTCAATACGCTGGTAGGCCGCATTCAACCGAACAATACGGGTGTTGATGGCCACATCCCCGCGGTAGGCATAATCCATTCGAGTGCTGGCGCGAATGGTGTAATATTTGCTGATTTTCTCGGGAATATCGTTAGATTCCACAGCCGGAGCGTACATATCCAGCGTATGGATGCTGACCGCCCCCTCGCCACGCAGCCGAAATTTATGGCGGAACAGAGCAATTTGTCCATTCAGCCCCACCACCACATTCTCCTGAGGACGCACTTTGCTGGAATCCACTGGCAGACGCAGGCTGTTGGAATCATCCACCGCACGCATAAAATTAATATCGATGTAAGTTTCGTTGGTTACCCCGATGCCCAGTTTTCCGGCCATCAGCATCCGTTTGTAAGCGTAATTTTGCGCCCGGGGATCGCTCACCGCACGCTGGGTTTCCCCGTAAAATGCCATCAGGCGCATCCAGGTTGGGGCAATATCAATCCCTCCACCCCGAATGCTAATGCCCGAAACGGTGTAATCGGAAATCTTTCCGGCAAAATCGCCGATGTAAAACGTCACCGGTCCAATTTTGGGGGTTAATCCCACGCGGTTAAAATTTTGCCGGAAGGTTACCTCTTCGGTGGAAAGAATAATGGTGACTGGCATCTCAATCTTCCAGAAGCCGAATGTCATATTCAGCGTACTTCGGGCTGTGGATGCCGGACGGCGCTTATACTGCGCGGTGGTATTAAACACCTCTCCAAAGGCACCAAAGCTCCCGGAAAAATGATAGTATCGTTTCACCATTTGCTTAGCCCATGCTCCGCTGGTAACCGGAACATGGGTTGTATCGGCACTCTGGGCCAGTAGATTTGTCCCGACCCACAGCAGCCACACCCATAGCATTGCCTGGATTGTTCGCTTCACCACACACCCCTTTGTTATGTTCCCTTCTTTTCTCACGGTAAAAAATTATTTTCCACTCCCTTACCATTTTGCGCCGGGTGCACTTCCCTGTGTCCCCTGCGAAAACCGGGAGTCTTATTTTATTTCACCTGCCATCCATTTTAACTTTGTGCCATTCCCAACAATCATCGTTCTGTGCGCACCGCCACCCGTACGGGTATAAACCTGTTAATTCCCACCGGTGGTTGCGGTTTAGCAATTTTATCGGCCAATTCCACATCACCAATCATGCGTAAAATGCGCTCGGTATATTTTTTCAACAACGCCTGATTGGGATGACGCCGGTAGAGAATGAGCATCTGCTGCGCCAGATTCTGCAGTTCCCCCTGCACTTCCGCCAGCCGGATTAATTCCTGAAAATCCACCTCGGTAAAATCTTTTAAATTGTAATAGAGCAGGTTGAG
This sequence comes from Calditrichia bacterium, assembly GCA_026991005.1. The sequence goes on from JALXCH010000346.1 coordinate 17,217, forward strand.
GTACAGGCGGTAAGTCTGTCGATCATCCGCCTGAATGCGCGCCAGCAGAAGTTTTCGGCGTAGTACCTCCACATTTTTGGGCGCCAGGTAGAGGGCATCATCCAGATACTTCTCTGCCTGCTCCCAATTTTTTTTCTCCAAAGCCAGATCTGCCAATACCAATCGCAGGTACACATTGCGGGGGTAACGCTCCAACAATTGCTGCAACAGCAATTCACTTTTTTCCGGTGAATGCACCTTCAGATACCACTGAATCTGGGTTTTCAGATAGGATTCGTCGTTCTGGTATTCGCTCACCACATCATCGATGCGTAACTGATTGGCTGCCAGATTGCTTTGTTGAAGCTGCGTGGTAACCTGCGTCTGGGATTGCTGCAGCCGTTGCAGAAGTAGCTCCAGAGCAATGTTGAAGTAAAATTCACTTTGTTTTATCTCATTTCGTCGGAAGGCATCCCGTG
>JALXCH010000346.1:17684-18075 GCA_026991005.1 Calditrichia bacterium
CCCCAGGTACGTGAGCACCAGCGGATTGTCATTCATCTGCGGTTCGATTTGCGAAAGGATGCGCTGTGCCTCTCGATACCGATGATGCTGAAACCACTCCAGGGCGATTTTCAAACGCACCGGGGGTTGCGGAAACAGAGAATCCATGCGGGCAAGATGCGAAAAGTAGGCGGTGCTATCCGTTTTCTCCAGCATACGCAGCAAGTTCCAGTGGAAGTCCAGCCGTTTCGGTGCCCGCTGCACGCATTTCTGCCAGTAGGCCGCGGCTTCGGCGAGTTTATCCATCTGCTCAAAATTCTGTGCTTTCAGCCGACACACCAGCGTGTCTCCGGGGAAGCGCTTCTCCATACGGGAGAGGATGCTGTCGGCAACCTCGTATTGTAAAATATTC
>JALXCH010000347.1 GCA_026991005.1 Calditrichia bacterium
GAAGAAGGGAGTACGGCCTTCCCATCCGGTTGTCATTGCCAGTGCCAATGGCGAACGAGCAACGGCCCGGGCGATGGAATTACTCCAGCAGGGCGCCGATCCCCTGGATGCGGTGATTGCCGGGGTGAATATTATCGAAAATGACCCGGAGGATGTTACCGTGGGATACGGGGGATTACCCAACGAAGATGGGGTGGTGCAACTGGATGCTTCGGTAATGCACGGCCCCACCCACAATGCCGGAGCGGTGGCGGCGCTGGAGGGAGTAAAAAATCCTTCCAAAGTGGCAAAGCTGGTGATGGAGCGGACGGACCATGTGCTTCTGGTGGGCAAGGGTGCCCAGGATTTTGCCCGGGCCCACGGGTTTAAAATTGAAAATTTGTTAACGGAAAAAGCACGAAAAATCTGGCTGCACTGGAAGGAAACGTTAAGCGATAAGGACGACTGGTTCCCGCCGGAACCGGATGAGTACGGAGAGGTGTTGCGCCAGTATTTTGATGTGCATGGTACCATCAACTGCTGTGCGGTGGATGCCAATGGAAATCTGGCGGGAGTAACCACTACCAGTGGACTGGCCTTTAAAATTCCCGGTCGAGTGGGCGATTCCCCTATTCCCGGTGCCGGGTTGTACGTGGATAACGAAGTGGGGGCTGCTGGCTCCACGGGACGGGGCGAGGCCAACCTGAAAAATCTGACCAGCTTTATGGTGGTGGAGTTTATGCGGATGGGCAAATCCCCCACCGAAGCCTGCCTGGCTGCCTGCCAGCGCATTGTGGAACACACCAAACTGCCTTACCTGTTGAATTCCGACGGAAAACCGCGATTTAATGTGAGCTTTTACGCCGTGAACAAAAAGGGTGAATTTGGTGGCGCGTCCATCTGGGGCCCCAAACAAATGCAGGTGTTCGATGCAAAAGGGAATCGGAAGGTGGAAATGGCTTTTCTCTTCGATAAAAAATATCGTAAACGATAGTTGAATTGGCTGGTTACCTGGAGTAACGGGCGGGGGAAAGAGGAGAGTGGGTAAGGTTAAGAAATCTAAAGACTGCGTTACATCTCCGTAACGCAATCTTTAGATTGTGATATTTCTCGAAAGAAACTTCTATTTCGGTACTGAAATTTTACTTCATTAAAATAACCTTCTGCACCCGCTGCACGTCCCCGGCTTTTAAAACGACATAATAAATTCCGGAAGCAATTCCCCGGGCATTCCATTCCAGCCGGTGTATCCCGGCTTCCATCCGTCCCTGCTGCAATACCGCCACCCGTTGCCCTAAATTGTTGTACACTTCCAGTGCAATTTTCTCGCTGCTCGGAAGATAAAATTTAATGGTGGTACTGGGATTGAAGGGATTGGGGTAATTGGGGTACAATTGCACTTGCCGGGGCAGTGCGTTCGAGGTGTGTCCCAATCCTACCGGATTTTCGTTGGTTAATAAATAAACCACACTGTTCTCCAGCAAATTTTTTGCCACGGTGGTGTCCATGATGCTGCTGAAGTCGAATGCCCAGTACACAATCTGAGCACTAAGGGGATTGGTATTGTCGTCGTAAATCAGAATTCCTGCTGTTCCCGGTTCGCTTTGCGGCTGATATACCAGATAGCTTTGCATATCCGGCGTCATCGCATCCTGATCGTACCACCCTAGCATAGAATTATAATTCAAATAAATGGTGGAAGGCAATGAATTGGGAGTGGTCACCAGAGGATGCTGTGATTGTGCGGTAATTTTCTGCAACGGACCTTCGTCATCTCCCTGCCAGTCGGTAACATGGAGAACTTGTGCGGCGAAATCGGAATATCCCACTCCGCTGACGGCGTCGTATCCCACCTCGCCCCCTTCAATTAACAGCTTTCCGCCATTCTGAACATGCTGAATGAGTGCCTGGCGGTAAGTGGCATTGGCTACCGGTCCGGGATTCTCCCCCGAAGCGGAAATTACCAGATTGTATTGGCTCCAGGTCTGGGGATTGGTTGTGGTGGGCGATTCCGTGGTCACCAGAAAGCCCAATTCGTTTAGGTAGTGAGAAATAAGCTGGGTGGAGGTGGTGGTCTGCTCGGGATGGTATTCCACCATCTGCCCACGGTCTTCAAAACTTCCCCGGCTGGGAGTTTCATCATCAATTACCAGCACAAATCCCCGCGTAGCCACTACGGTAAACTGATGGTAACCGCTCTGGGGATGGTATGTGGTATTGGGGTTACTGGCCAGGTCGCTGGCGTGGATGCGATATTCAATCACATCGCCCACGTGTACCTGGGTGGTATCTTCATTAAACACCCCGCTGTACAAATCGTCCTGAACATGAGTGAGGGGGAAATTATTTTGTGCTACTCCGTTCTTTTTCCACTCCACGTACAATTGTGATTCATCCACTCCCAGGTTGTCCGAAATGTGCGCCGGTACCACCGCGGGCCATTTCATATGGGCTACATCTGATAATGGTTGATGCACAATAACCGGTGGAACGGTATCTGGTCCCACATGGAAGGTGTACAACTCCGTTGGGGCATGGATTGGCGCGTTGGCCGCAATTCCACTGTCGTTTACCGCATGGATGTAATAAGACACATCTGTTTCGCTCCCCGGCCCGGGAATTTGCGCCTGATATAAATTACTCCCCAGGGGTTGCAGTGCTACCTGCTGAAAGTTGCCCTGCCCGTAGCGATAAAACACCCATAGGGAATCGCTGTTCAGGGGGAAATTGCTGGTAATGGTGGCTTCCACCGTGTAGGGCCCGGTTAAGTCTTCCGTATCGCTTAGCGGCGTGTGAGAAATTTGCGGGGTGTAGTAAAATGCTGCGGCATAAGCATCGATAACGCCCCAGCCGTATTCGTTGTTGGGGTTTGAAGCATGGTCCGCCGTGGCTTTTAGAGCAGCGATAATTTGCATGTTGCTCAGGTGGGGATTTACCTGTAGAATTAACGCAGAAGAACCAGCGGTAAGTGGGCAGGAGAAACTGGTGCCATCAACGAGGAGGTACATGGAAGTATGAAGGGAACTGGGGGCTACCACCTGGCTCGCTTGTGCCATCACATCCGGTTTAATCCGGCCGTCGGCGGTGGGTCCCATGGAGCTGAAGTACACCCGCAGCCCGTTGCCATCCACGCCTCCCACGGCAAGTACGCTGTCCCCGTCTGCCGGAGCCACCAGAGTATTGGGATTACTGGGTGTGGAAGACCCTTCGTTCCCGGCGGAATTCACCACCAGAATCCCCCGGCTGGCAGCCCGGTCGGCACCAATCGTTACAATGGCAGTGTTTCCATCCATATCCTGCCAGGTGTAACTGGTCTGTCCCGGGTCAAAATCCCGATATCCCAGCGAACTGCTGATGATATCGGCACCCAGGCTGTCTGCCCATTCCGCTCCCGCTACCCAATGGTCTTCTTCAATGTGCTGTTCGTAATCGGTATTTTCCGTTTTTGCCAGCAAAAAACTGGCACCAAAGGCAGGTCCAATTAAACTGCCCGGTTTGTATCCCGCAATGGTCCCCAGAGTAAGCGTGCCGTGGTCGCCATGTCCCATCTGCCCCGGTTGATCCCACACAATGCTGTCGCCATTCACAAAATCCCAGGTCTGCAGAATGTTGATGCCCACTAGTGCCTCGTGCTGCAAATTATTGAATCCGGCATCCAGCATGCAAATAATTACGCCGCTGCCATCGTAGCCCAGGTCGTGGAGTGCCGGAACGTTAATTAAATTATTCTGGGTGAATGAAGCACCGTAGTCCAGCAAATGGTCGGTGGTATTTCTGGAACCTTGGTTTGGAGGCACTGGTCTGCCTTCCGGAACCTGCGGACCGCGAAAGCGGTGCACCACGGTAATTTTTTCTACAAAGGGAAGGGCTTCAATCTGACGAATCTGGGCAGGGGTCGCCTCCAGAGAGGCGGCGTTAAGCCAACGGCTTTTGTGCCGAAAGCGGGTTGCCAGAGCACGCACCTGCTGCAGATACTGCGGATTCACCGGCACGTCGTAAAAGTCTACCAGTTGGTCGGCGGGGCGGTTGCGCAGCCGACGCGCCCGAGCATGGGGCAATAACCGCTGCTCTATTAACGGTAACTGCTGCTCCCAATCCGCTCCTTTATCAGTAAAAAATACCCACACGGCAATGGTTTCCTCATCTGCCACCTGCTGCATTCTTTCCTGAAGCACCGGGGTGATTTTACTGCCCTCTGCTGCCTGGAGTAGGGCAGACGTTACCAGAATTAAAATCAAAAATAAACCTGCCAATCGTTTCATGGGAACTCCTGTATTTAAAGATTACATTTTAAAACCCGATAACCATTTGAGTAATTTTGTTCCCTCCATTCCCAATCCCCATCCTTTGCCATCAGGGGTTATCTCCCTGAGGAAGATGTGAAAAGAGCATTCCAGGGTATCCCGGATTCATTACACTTTATACGGATGAAATGCGCCTTTCCCTATTAATCCAGGCGTACCGATACCACTTTACTCACACCGGGTTCTTCCATGGTAATGCCGTACATGGCCTGGGCGGCCTGCATGGTCATTTTGTTGTGGGTGACCAGAATAAACTGGGTGTTATTGGAAAATTCCTTCAGGGCGTGGGTGTACCGGGCAATGTTCACATCATCCAGAGGGGCATCCACTTCATCCAGAATACAAAAGGGGCTGGGTTTAACCAGGTAGATGGAAAAGAGAAGGGAGATGGCGGTGAGGGTTTTCTCCCCGGCGCTCATCATGCTTAGAGTGGACAGGTTCCGTCCCTTAATGTGTACCGAAATATCGATGTTGGCTTCCAGGGGATCGTCGCTTTCCACCAGTTGCAGCTTTCCCTCCCCGTTCTCGAAAAATTTGCTGAACACCTTCTGGAAGTTTTCGCTAATTTTCTGGAAGGTCTCCATGAACAGGGTACGAGCCGTTTTGTTCAATTTTCGGATGGTTTCCAGCAGTTCGCTTTTGGCTTTCAGCAGGTCGGCCTGCTGCTCTTTCAGGAAGTCCAGACGTTCCTTCTCGCGTTCGAACTCCTTCACTGCCAGCGGATTCACTTCTCCCAGGCTCTCGATTTTTTTACGCAATGCGGCAACCTCTTCCTGCAACTGCTGGTAGGTTACGTTCTGGGGGAGGGGATGTTCCTGTAAAAATTTCTCCAGATCCTCGCCGAACTGCTCTTCCAGTTGTTCCTGCAGGGTTTTCTGTTTAACCTCCAGCTCGCGGATCTGCAATTCCAGTTCCCGGGCACGTTCCTGTGCCTGTACCCACAGTCGGTGCCGCTTTTTCGAAGCCCCTTCTTTGGCCATGATTAACGATTTAATCGACTGATATTGCGATTCCACCGTGTCCTTTTCTTTTTCCACGGCATCTCGCTTTTCGTACAGCTGTTCCAGCTCCCGGCGAAGCCCGGCATTTTCTTCTTCAAACGTTTGAATCTCTTTCTCGAAATCCCGAATTTCCTCACGAAGCCGTGTGATGCGCTGCTGCATCTCTTTGCGCCGCTCCCGCTGGTACTCCTGTTTCCGAACCAATTCGTTTAAGCGGT
>JALXCH010000348.1:0-845 GCA_026991005.1 Calditrichia bacterium
TCAGCACCAGTAAATCTTTTTCCGATGATGCTACCTACCATCCGGGTAACCTGGGGATGCAAATTACCAACGGTGCAGGGTTAGGGAACACCACCATTACTCGCCATACCGGAAGTACCCACAGCGAAGCTCCCCATTCCCTGACACGCTGGTACACAGTAAATGCCAATGCGGCAGATAATAATGTGACCCTTCGCCTGTACTACCGGGATAGCGAATTAAATAGTAATATCGAGGCCAACCTGAACATCTGGCGCAGAGTTGGGAGCACCTGGCAAAAATTTACCCCCACCACCCGGGATGCCAGCAATAATTTTGTGGAAGCTACGGTGGATATTCCTTCGGGAACCTCCGAGTGGATTATTTCGGATGCCGAGAGTGACCAGAGCCTGCCAGTGGATTTGATTTCTTTCTCGGCACTGCCCCGGAATAATCAGGGCATTTTACTCACCTGGCAGGTAGGATACGAAATTCAAAACAGCGGATATGAAATATGGAAAAAAGCCGAAGAAGATAGTGAAGATTATCAGAAGATTGTCTTTGTGAAGGGAGCAGGTACCATATCCCATTCCAAATCTTATCAATATATGGACGAAGTGGTGGTCCCGGAAAAGAGTTACAGCTACCGGCTTTATTCGGTGAGCTTCCTGGGGAAGAAAAAATTATTGAGCAGTTTAAAGGGCATACGTATTCAAAGTAATCCCGAACCATCTGCCCAACTACCCGGTCGTTTTCAGCTTTTCCAGAACATTCCCAATCCCTTTAATCAATCTACCCTTATTCCGTTTACGCTCTACCAACCAGCAGACATTACCATTACTATTTATGATGCTACCGGTCGTAAA
>JALXCH010000348.1:855-1508 GCA_026991005.1 Calditrichia bacterium
GGGACAACCGGTAAGCAGCGGTGTTTATATTTACCGCCTGCGTACCAGTACCTTTGATGCTGCCGCCAGAAAGATGGTTCTGGTAAGATAGCTTCATCACATATCTTTGTTCCCATCATGCCCTCCCTGGCGGAAATAGCAATCTTTCATTTCGCCAGGGAGTTTTTTAACGAAAGAGATTAACCCTCCAATACTCTTAGCTCATTTCATCGGTTCAAATGTAAGATTACTGATGCGTGTGCAAACGAGCACTCTTGTGCTACTTATTTTATATTTTTTTTGACAGGATAGACCGGATTAACAGGATTTTTACAACTAATAAAGGAAACGTAGATTGACATTTTTTGAGCTGAAAGCCTCAATCCTCTTTTGATAATTTAAAAATTTGGGATTTGAGATTTCGTTGCGACCGCTTCGCTCGTGGCGGTTAATTTTTCAACCAATCCATTATGCCAAATTATTGCGAAAGAAATTCCAGCACCTGCTCCATGAGGCGGTTAATCCGCTGATAGCGCTGCGGAGGAGCCGCCAGAATTTCTTCCGCCGATTGCACAAAGGGAGCCTGTACCAGCTCGTGGCGTCCATGAGTCACCAATTCCTGCGCCGCTTCCGGGGTAGTTTCCAGATGGAATTGCAGCCCGATGACTGTTTTT
>JALXCH010000349.1 GCA_026991005.1 Calditrichia bacterium
GGATGGTACGGATAATTTCGGAAATCCCGTTGCCAGCGGTGTGTACATCTACAAGCTGATTTTCGGCAATTTCTCCAAATCGAAAAAGATGATGCTGGTACGATAGTTCTATCCTTCTTTTCACAAAACAGGTAAATTTTAAGATGAAGATGTTCTCCGGAGCATCTTCATCTTCTTATACTCTGAAGGTAACCAAAGGCAGGAGGTGTTTAAAATGAAGAAAGTGTTTATGGGCATAACCATCCTGACCCTGCTCTTGTTTTCTCTGGCGTTTTCCCAGAGCAACGAATGGATGACCCAATATGTAACGCTGGATGATGCCACGAACGGAACCGGATATCGCACTGCCAGTGTGGCTGTTATGGGAGCCAATCGCTTTGTTGCCCTGGTCACGGGAACTCCCAGCGACCCGCAAACCAATTTATTCGATGTACCGAGCAATTATCTGGTGGCTTACTGGGATGCGGATTCGGCTTCCGGTCGCATTCCCTCTCCCATTAACGGTCAGCAAACTCAACCCGCCTACAACGTAAGCGGACAATTTACCAACTGGACTTACATTCTGGATCAGGTGAATCTTCAGGGTGCCTGGCAGATTTGCGCCGATGATTCCGGCTATATTTACGTGGCCAACAATGATCCCGACCACAACATTCTGGTTTTCCGCCTGACGGAAACGGAACTGGTGGGAACCCCTTACCGAATGATTACAGGCACCGAAAACATTTATGCCATCGAAATCGATGAAAACGGTTATGTGTATGTAGTGGATTACGAAGGTACCGATACCAAAACCGACGAGATTAAGGTTTTCGCTGGAATCCATGCTCCCGGAACAACCTGGGGTGTATTTGGCGGGCACAACGACACACCTGTTGCCACCATCGATTTACCAGCGGGAACGTATCAGGGAATCACTGTAAATGATGATGGTACCGAAATCTACGTGAGCGCCTCTTCCCAGCGCAGCATCCTGAAATTTGTGGGAAGCCCCACCAGCGGCTACACCCAGGATACCAATTGGAATTTTACTCTGGCAGCCGATGACACGGTTGGTAACGGCGGGCACGGTACACCTACCATTCTGGGACTGGGTTATCTGAACGATCCTCAATTCGTGTGTGCTGCAGTGGATACATTTTTAGGTCGTGGATTAGCCGGTGGTTATTCCTACGGCCGAATTTATATTATTGATGCGAACAACGCAGTGGCTGTGGATACCATTGACATTGCGGAATGGAACCTGGCAATTACCGGTGCATACGACAGTGGTTCCAACAACGGTCGGGCCGGTGGTTATGCTTCGGTAATGGATGTGGATGTGGATAAGAACGAACCGGCAGTGTACACTCAAACTTATTACGGCTGGGCAGTAGAGAAATGGATTTTCGATGGTGATCTCCATGTTCTGGGCATTGAACAAGTTTCCAACACCATTCCCAATCAGTTTGAGCTCAAACAGAACTATCCCAATCCCTTCAATCCCAGAACAACCATTGAATTTT
>JALXCH010000350.1 GCA_026991005.1 Calditrichia bacterium
TTTTTTTAAACTTCCACACGTATTGAAGGAGAAACCAGATGGCCACTGCTGAGAGCACATTGTTTTATTTTTACTATTACTATTTTATGGAAGATTTCCCCCATTCCTCTCAGTAGATGGCATCTTTTTCAGTTTAGAACCCCTCTCAATCTACTGAGAGGGGTTTTTTGTTAGGGAAAACAGGAAAGGAGGCTCCAAGGTGGTTATCGTAATGAAGCTTGAGGCAACGGAGGAGGAGATTGCCCGGGTAAAAGCTTTTGTGGAAGAGCATGGTGCCCGTCCTCATATTTCCCGCGGCGAGGTGCAAACGATTATTGGGGTAATCGGCTACCGGCATCGGGTGCAGCGGGAACAGTTGCTGGCTCTGCCCGGGGTGGAAAATGTGTTTCGTATTTCCAAACCGTACAAACTGGTGAGTCGGGAGTTCAAACGGGAGGATACGGTAATTGCTTTAAACGGGGTGCGCATTGGTGGGGGAGAACCGGTGGTGATTGCCGGACCGTGTTCGGTGGAAAGTGAACGCCAGATCATCGAAACGGCACAAATCGTGAAAGAGGCGGGTGCCCACCTGTTACGCGGTGGGGCGTACAAACCGCGCACCAGTCCTTACAGCTTTCAGGGATTGCGGGAGGAGGGGTTGAAATTGCTGCGCAAGGCGCGGGAAGCCACCGGTTTGTACATCGTTACCGAGGTGCTGGAAGCCATGCATGTGCCGCTGGTGGCGGAATATGCGGACGTGCTTCAAATTGGCGCCCGGAACATGCAGAATTACGAACTGCTGAAGGCGGTGGGACGGGTGGACAAACCGGTGCTCCTGAAGCGAGGCATGTCCGCCCAGCTTAATGAATTTTTGATGAGCGCCGAGTACATCATGTCCGAAGGTAACGATCGGGTCATTTTGTGCGAGCGGGGAATTCGAACCTTTTCCGATTTTTCCCGCAATACCCTGGACTTAAACATCGTTCCTGCGATTAAGCAAATTTCCCATCTTCCCATTATCGTGGATCCCAGTCACGGTACCGGTCGCCGGGATTTAATCGAGCCCATGAGTCTGGGAGCGCTGGCCGTGGGCGCCGATGGCATTATGGTGGAAGTGCATCCGCAGCCGGAAAAAGCCTGGTCTGATGCCGAACAGTCGTTAAATCCCACCGAATTTCGCCACCTGATGCAGCGCATTCGGCGGTTTGTACAGTGCCAGTTGCAGGAAAAAGCAGAGCTTGCTGCCCGGGATGCCGTGTGGATGTAATTCACCTCCGTACTGGAAAAAAGTTGGGCATTGGCCTGGCAACGGTGTTAATTTTCCAGCATTATGGAATACCTTGATTCCGGAACGAAATGGTTAAATATCAGGAAACCGTAAGAGAGATGGCATGAGCGGAAATGTTTTTGGAAAAGCGTTTCGGGTAATGACCTTTGGCGAGAGTCATGGCCCGTACATTGGGGTGGTTATCGATGGAATTCGTCCTGGTTTGCCGGTGGATATGGAGGAGATCCAGCGGGAACTGAACCGCCGTCGTCCCGGGCAGAGTGGGGTGGTAACACCACGGCAGGAGAGCGACCGGGTGGAAATCATTAGCGGGGTGTTTCAGGGGAAGACCACCGGAACCCCGTTGTGCATGCTCATTGCCAATCGAGATCAGCGTTCCCGGGATTATCGGGATGTAGCCGAGGTGTTTCGTCCCGGGCATGCGGGATTCACATTTTTGAAGAAATATGGCGTTTACGATTACCGGGGTGGTGGGCGTTCCAGCGGAAGGGAAACCGCCTCGCGTGTAGCTGCCGGTGCCCTGGCCAAACAATTCTTACGTCAGCGCGGAGTGGAAATCATCGGTTTTACCCGCCGTATTGGAGAGGTAGAAATTGAGGAAGTGGATTTCTCTCAGATCGAAAAAAATCCGGTGCGGGCACCGGATGCTGCTGCTGCCCGGCGCATGATTAAAGCCATAGAGCAGGTGCGCCAGGAGGGAGATTCCCTGGGTGGAGTGGTGGAAGTGGTGGTAAAATCCCTGCCTGCGGGTTTGGGTGAGCCCGTTTTCCACAAACTCCCTGCCGACCTGGCCGCGGCGCTCATGTCCATTGGCGCCGTGAAGGGTGTGGAAGTGGGCAGTGGTTTTGCCGCCACACGCATGAAAGGAAGCCAGCACAACGATCCTTTTTATTTCGATGCCGAAACCAATCGGGTGCGCCCGCGTACCAATCGGGCCGGAGGGGTGCTGGGGGGAATTTCCACCGGGGAAGATCTGGTTCTCCGTATCGCTGTAAAGCCCCCTTCTTCCATCCGGCTGCCGCAGGAAACGACGGATATTCACGGGAATCCCGTCACGCTTAAAATGGGCGGTCGCCATGATCCCTGCATCTGTCCCCGGGTGGTGCCGGTAGCCGAAGCGATGGTGGCACTGGTACTCATCGACCATCTGTTATTGCAGGAACGCCTTCAGAAGCAGAGTTCCCTGCAATCCCTGCGTCAGGCCATCGACACGATTGATGTGCAGTTGGTGTTACTGCTCACCCAGCGTCGAGAGTTGATTCAGGAAATAGCCCGGATAAAACGGCGGGAGAAACGCCGTGTTCTGGATGCCAGCAGGGAGGAGGAAGTGCGCCAGAACTGGCAGGAACTGGCCGAGTCGCTGGGCTTCCCCGTGGAAACCCTGCACCGTATTGTCGAAATTTTATTGGAGGAATCGAAAACCATCCAGAAAGGGATTGTGAAATGAAGGAAATTGGGCTCATCGGATTTGGACGTTTCGGGCAGGTGTTGTACCAGCATTTGAAGGAGCAGGTAACATTCCGCATTTACGATCCCTTAAAAGAAGCAGAAATGGCCGGGAGCCAGGTGCCTTTTGTCAGCCGGGAGGAAGTGTGCCAGGCGGGCTACCTCATCCTGGCCGTTCCCGTCTCGGCGATGGATACCGTCTGTCGGGAAATTGCCCCCCATTTGCACGCCGGGCAAATCGTGATGGATGTGTGTGCGGTAAAGCAGTATCCGCTAAAGGTCATGAAAACCCACCTGCCGAAGGAGGTGCAACTGGTGGGGAGTCACCCGCTGTTTGGTCCGGATTCCGTGCGCGGCAGCTTTCGGGGACATCTGATGTTGATGGCGCCGGAGCGTATTGAGAAAGAAGCTTATGCCCGGGTGATGCGGTTCTGGCAATCGCTGGGTGTGCGGGTGGTGGAAATTGGTGCCGAAGAGCAGGATCGACTCATGGCCTGGACGCTGGCTTTAACCCACTTTCTGGGTCGGGGATTAGTGCGTTTGCCTCTGCCACAAACCTTTGTCGCCACAAAAGATTTTCTGGGTTTGGTGCAGTTAACGGAGAAAATCAATCGCGATACCCTGGAGCTGTTTCAGGATATGCACCGGTACAATCCCTTTACCCGCGAAATGCGCGATTTGCTAATGAAAGCATTTTCCGATTTAAAAGAAGAGTTGGATGCTTTGCAGGTGGAATAAAAAAATACAAATAACAAATCCCAAATAAACAAATCCCAAAAAATTCATTTCAAACAACAAATTTCAAAAATTCCAATTTCCCGGAACCAAATTTCAAAATATTAAATAATAAAACGTTTTAATGAGGATTATTTACCGGGATGTCCGGACAATCACTCTTGTGTTGGAATATTTCAGGCAGTGTACGGTGCTATTTTAATTGAATTAGAAGGCGTCCCTCTGCCTGTCGAACCGCGTCTTCCTTCCGGACTTCACACCTTAACGGAATCCCTCGCATCTACTTTTCGTGGGCGCGCTGATATAGTTCCAGATACTGCTCAGCCGAGCGTTTCCAGGAAAAATCCTGTTGCATGCCTGCAATCTGGATTTTACGCCAGGTGGTTTTGTTCGGAAATACCTGGAGTGCCCGCCGAATGGCTTCCATCATGGCGCTGGCAGAATATTCCTTAAATGTGAATCCCGTGCCTTCTCCCGTCTCGGGATCAAAATTTTGCACCGTATCGGCCAATCCACCGGTTTCCCGCACAATGGGTACCGTCCCGTACTTTAAACTGTACATCTGGTTCAATCCGCACGGCTCGTAGCGGGAAGGCATCAGGAACATATCCGCACCGGCTTCGATGAGATGCGCCAGCCGATCGTCAAATCGCAAATTCACCGAAAGTTTCTTTTTATGCTTCCTGGCCAGTTGTAATAGCAGTTTGTGATATTTGGGATCCCCGGTTCCCAGAATGACCATCTGCAAATTCTCCTTCAGGAGCTCGTCGGCTGCCTCGGCCAGCAGATCGAATCCCTTCTGATCTGCCAGACGGGAGATCATCCCGATGAGCGGTACTTCCTCGCTAAACGGGAGTTCGTTCTGGCGGCACAGCCGTTCTTTATTCACCACCTTCTTGTCCAGCGTATCGATGGAATATTTCTGGGGAATGTAACGGTCGTTTTCGGGACTCCACACCGAGTAATCCACTCCATTGGGGATGCCCACCAGATCCTCCTTGCGGCTGGCCAGAATTTTCTCAAATCCAAATCCGTATTCCGGATCGCTGGTAATTTCTTCGGCGTACCGTTTGCTCACGGTATTCAGCATATCGGCAAACAGAATTCCCCCCTTCAGTAAATTGATTTTGCCATACCATTCGAAGGCACCCCCTTCCTCTACGTATTCCTCGGGAATATCCAGCAGCCTGGCTGTTTCCTTCGGGAAAATTCCCTGGTAAGCCAGGTTATGCAGCGAAAGCACAGTACGGGTATTTTTGAAGAATTCGTCATCTTTGTACAGCGTTTTCAGATAAAAGGGAATCAGTGCCGTTTGCCACTCGTTGCAATGAATGATATCCGGTTGCCAGTAAAGTAATTTCAGGGTTTCCAGAACGGATTTGCTGAAAGCACCAAAGCGCTCGGCATTATCCGGGAATTCTTTGCCGGTACGCGAATCCACGTACAGATCTTTGCGGTCGAAATAATCGGGTATTTGTAAGAAATAGACGTGCACTTTAGTATTGGGTAAAAATGCGGTTTTCCCGATGGCTAAAATCTCCTTTTCCCCCAGAGAAAATTTTACCTCTTTCAGGCGAATTACTTCCCGCAAAACAAATTTACGGTCATTTATGGATTTGTATTTGGGCATCATCAACCGGATGTCCTGTTCCAGTTCCTTTAGTGCAGCGGGTAAACTACCGGCGACATCCGCTAAACCGCCAGTTTTAGCAAAAGGAGTTACTTCCGAAGAGACATAGCATATCTTAAATTGTTTCATGGGGTCCCTCTGTTCTTACAGTTTTATATTCCTCAAATATTCTGCCGCTTCTTCCGGACTGGTGGGATTGATGTAAAAACCGGTTCCCCACTCAAATCCGGCAATCCGGGTAAGTTTGGGCATAAACTCGATGTGCCAGTGGTAATGTTCCATGGGTCCTTCTTGCATGGGAGCCGTGTGGATAACAAAATTATAAGGTGGTTTGTTGAGCGCAGTATTGATGCGACCCAGCACCTCTTTCATGGTTACGGCCAGATGTTGTACCAATTCATCAGAGATGTGTT
>JALXCH010000351.1:0-377 GCA_026991005.1 Calditrichia bacterium
AAAAGGTTCCAGGAAGCGTTGCAGCGCCGCCGCCACATGGCATTCCCCGGGAACACCCAGCGCCTGGTGCATGGATTTGCCGACGGTTTACCCGGATTGTTCATCGACCGCATCGGGGAAACCCTGCTCATGCAGGCAACCACCTATTACATGAATGCCCACAGGGAGCAGTTAGCCGAGGAAGCGGCCCGGGTTTTTGGGGCGAAAGAGGTGCTCTATTTTACCCACAAAGACGAGAGCGAGAAATTGCCGGAAACAGAAGTGGTGCTGATGGGGAATCCCCCGAACTACCTGGAAGTGCAGGAAGCGGAATTTACCTGGAACATTCCCTGGCAGGCATTTTATCGCACATTTTTCCCGGACGAACGAGAGATGCG
>JALXCH010000351.1:387-1501 GCA_026991005.1 Calditrichia bacterium
GCGATGCCGAATCGGTGCTGGATGTTTTTGCCGGAATCGGGAGCGTGGGGTGTTACCTTACCGGCGGAGGCCGTAAAAAACGAATTGTAGCCATCGAACCGGATGCCGGAGTACTGCAGCAGGCACAGCAATTTTGCCGTTCGCAAAAGGGAGGGAATGCCATCGAGTGGGTGCAGGATGAAGTTCTGGAAGCACTATACCGCCTGCAGGATGCGGCAGAGCAGTTCGATGTGGTGGTCATTCATCCCCCCTTCGAAACCCGGGATGTGCGCCAGTACAAGCATGTGAAGTGGAAATACTGGTACTATATTTTCCATTCCCTACCGCTGCTCAAACCGGGCGGTTTTTTACTGGTGAGTACCCGTTCTGCACACTTTTCCCGGGAGAATCTCTTGCTTACCGTCTCGCAGGCTGCCAGCGGGCGAGGAATGCCTATTTTTTTACGGCAAAGCCTGCTGCCGCCACCGGATTATCCTTATCTGGTTCAATACGATAAAACCTGTTATTTAAAAGTGCTTATTTTTCAAACATAACGGCTTGGGAGGTAGAAGCAAACCATGGATTCGGATTATCGGAAAGCTGCCGAAATGATTGTGAATGCCCGTCATGTGACGGCATTTACCGGTGCGGGAATTTCCGTGGAAAGCGGCATCCCGCCTTTTCGGGGGAAAGGAGGACTCTGGAGTAAGTACGATCCCATTTTTCTGGAAATCAACTACTTCCACACTCATCCCGAAGAATCCTGGAAATTGATTAAGGAAATATTTTACGACTTCTTCGGCAAGGCACAGCCCAACGAGGCGCATCGGGTACTGGCCTGGATGGAACAGCAGGGTTTGTTACAGGCGGTTATTACCCAGAATATCGACAATCTCCATCAGGAAGCCGGAAGCCAAACGGTGTACGAATTTCATGGGAATTCCCAGAAGCTCGTCTGTACCGTGTGCCAGCGCGTTTACCCGGTAAAAGAAATCTCCTTGCAGCAGCTGCCACCGGAGTGCCCGTTTTGTGGAGGATTGCTAAAGCCGGATTTTGTGTTTTTCGGGGAACCCATTCCGGAACCGGCCAATTCCCGTTCTTTTCGGGAAGCAGAAATTGCAGATGTGTTCTTGTT
>JALXCH010000352.1 GCA_026991005.1 Calditrichia bacterium
CCTCAATAATCAGCTCTTCCGTCAAAAGGTCCCCGATATTCATCCTTGCCTCCGGTTTAAATATGGCAAAATGTAATACGCCCCTTCCGGAAAATCAATTTGGAATCCTTTTATTTCTCCACCCCCGTCTCCCCACTCAATTTCTCTGCCAATTTGCCTGTTTTTACAGGAACGATTCCAGCGTACTGTCCTCGAACAGGCGTCCCAGTTGTTCCTCCGCAGCTACAATCTTCATTTTGTGATAGAAGCATCCCTTCTTCAGGCAACCTTCCACAATACCCCCTTTGGGGAGGTGAAACACAAACATGGGGGAAGCACACAACACACAGGTCTCGTCCGGCGATTTCAAACTCACCCCGCACTCGGGACAGAAAAACTCCACCACCGCTCCTTTGGGGATTTCGATACCTTCTTCAACATTATCGTGGCTCCCATACACCGGATCCAGGTACAATACTCCTTCCTGATCCTGATACTTCACCTTCACCTTAATGGCAGGATACCCGTGAATTTTATGCGATTCGTCGCATAAATAATGACCATTGGGACAGGTCACATGCTGCACATGAATCTTCTGGGAGGGGACTTCCACTTCAATTTCCACTTTTTCTTTCTTTGCCATGATGCCTCTCCTCTTTTTTCTTGCTAATTTAGAAAAATAAAACCGATTTTTCCACCCTTTCCTGCGACTTTAAGAAATTTTTCTCTTCAATTTCGGAGAAATTCTGGAACAACTCCCCTTCCTGTCCCGAGAAAGCGGTTTTATTTTAAATAGCCTCTGGTAAAGCTTCTTGCTGTTCTACTGGGGAAATTAACGAGCCAGAACGATTTTACGCACGGTTACCCGTTGTGCGGACTTCAACACCACCAGATACACCCCGCTGCTCCATCCCTCTGCCCGGAGGGGAATCTCATGCCTCCCGGCCTGGAAATGCGCGGGGGAGAGATGCCACACCTTTTTCCCTTGCACATCGAACACCTCTAACTGCACCACTTCCGCTAGCTGTAGTTCAAACACAATACGCGTGGTGCCGTTGAAGGGATTGGGAAAACTCCCCACCAATTGAAAACGCTGCGGTGGGGTCGATTCCGGGTTTTCGGAAAGCCCCGTGACACCAAAATACGCCCGCCCGATCAGCGTCGTATCCAGAACAAAGGGATTGGGTTTCCCGTCCTGATAGCTGGCAATGAGCTGGGTACGTTGAATCTCGGCGCTGTCCACCGGATCCATCATATTCCAGCGGCGCAGCACATCTTTTTGCTGGTAAAAGAAGCTGCTGCTGGCCTGATTGGCATACATGGTGTAAAAATAAAACATGGCGCGTGCTACGTTGCCTTTGTGGTCTTCCCGCGGTTCAAAAGCCGTGCCCATATCCAGTTCACTATATTCATCGATGTACTGGGTGGGGATGGTGGTTAAATAGTAATCCAGCCGGTACCAGCGATCGGTAAGTTGATCGGGGATTTCATCAAACGGGAGGCTACCGCGGTCGCTATTGACATCGATGCGGGTGGGGAAAAGATGGTGCAAATCGCTTTTTGCCTGCCCGGTGGCTCCCAGACTCTGGGGCCAGGTATGTTCGGTATTCAATCCCGCCTGGTAAGCCGTGGTGTGGGCATTGGGATCGTTGTAAGGAACATACACGGTGTAACCGGTGTACACGCAGGTTACGCTATTATTATGGTTATCGATAATGCCAAACATCACATCCCGCGCCGGGGTGTACCCCAGAGTCGAGGTGGGTTTATAGCGGGCTCGTAAACTATCCAGCAACTCCGAACCGGAAAGACCGGGGAATATGGTTTGTGCGCGAAGGGGCAAAACCATCAAAACCACCAGCAAAGAAACCTCCACCCACCTCCGGAGCAATCGAGTACTTTTTTGCAGGGACTCCTTCATCTTCGAATCAAATTTCCTTTGTTTTTTACCTCTGTGAATAAAATTAATTGCCCGGGAGTAATCCTCAAATTTTCTTCCGAATCACGCTCCCTTTAACGTCAATTTTACCCATTTACACAGGAATTAAACCCCGGCTCCCTATTTGCTCAATTCATGCGGTTGGGAAAAGGAAATCCGCCTTCCATTTCCATGGGCAAGCCAGGGTCAATATGGAATTGAACCCGTTTGTATTTCCTTAAAAAATAAGGGCGACAGAGGCGTTACCCTGCCGCCCTGAAATCGAATATAGTTTGCTCTATCGGGTGAGAATCATTTTCCGGGTAGCGGAGAAATTACCCGATTTCAACTGATAGAAATAAATTCCCGAGGGCAGTTGGCGTCCATTAAACACCAGAGTGTGAGACCCAGCGCTTTGTTTTTCGCTGAACCGATACACTTCTTGCCCCAGAATGTTGTACACGGTAAAGGTCACCTTTCCCGCCCGGGCAAGCTGGTAGCGAATCACCGTTTCCGGATTGAAAGGATTGGGATAGTTCTGCTCCAGTTCGTACCGCAGTGCTACCTGCGGATTTTCCTCGATGCCCGTACTAATCAGGTCGGAATAATAGCGCGGTAGAATCTGATAATTTTCAAAATAAGGGGCACTGTAATCGTATTGCGAACCAATTCCGACAACGGTAATGGGCCAGATGGGCTCAGGATTCCCACCGATGTCGGTAGAACCTATCACGCGGAGGGTTAATTCTCCCGTTCCATCGGTAATGGTTACGTTGAAGGAGGTATCGGCCGGAGTAGAGTACCAGGGATCACTTCCTGCTGCCAGAGTCACGTTATCGATTTGAATCAACCGTCCCTCGAATTCCTCACCCATATCTTCAATATTCACATCGATGGGAGTTGGTAAGGGATTTCCGGTAGAAAGGATGGTGGCGGTGAAATCGGAAATTTCTACCTTCCCGTTATAGGCATCGATGGTTCCCACTACTTCCACGCTATCGCCTTCGCTGTACTGGGTGGTTCCCATGGTAAAATTAAAGGCGTTAATGCCCCCGGTTTCGTCCTGAAAATAAAAATCGTAGCGGGTGGTGGAGAAAATGCCACTGGCTACCGTGACCACCCCTCGCAACCGCGCCAGATGGTCCATGTGCAGCGGCAACCCATTGGTATCCAGCTGGGTGTGGAACATCCCAATATCCGGAATACCCACAAGCACCTTTTTAATGGCAGAATAAGTGACCTGACCATTCCCCCAGGCATAAATCCAGTAAGTTAAGCTGGTGGCATTATCATATCCGCTTAGTGTCGCCGAATAATGTCCGCCTCCGGTATCGGTCATAAGCACGGAATCCAGAGTAGTGGAATCCAGATTGGTGAAATAATACAATTTCACCGAATCCACACTTCCGCTGGTCACCGACACATCGCAACTGATATCGATGGGCTGGTTGGCAGCAAACGGCTCGTAGGTAATGTTTTCGATGGTAGGCGCATTGACTGCAGGACCCAGAATTTCCACATCATCAATATAAATAATGCCCTGCCCCGTCCAGTTACTGCTCTCATCGTAAAAACGCAGTTCGAAATCCAGACTCACTGCATTCGCCGGGGACGATTCCTGATAGGTGTACAACTGCCAATCGGGATTATCAGAGGAGTAGAGATTTCCGGGATTGAGAGTCACATAGCTCCCATCCGAAAGATTCCAGTATCCCCAGATGCGGAATTTCGCTCCCGGATCGTTATCCAGCACCCAGATGTTGAAAGTGTACAGGGTGTTCCCCATGATGTTGTTAATGGTCTGTTTAATTTTCTGGGTGGATTGGGAGGTAAAAGTCACCTTCATGGAATAATTTCCCCCGTGCACCAGCAGCGATTCGGGGTCTGCGGTAATTGCTGAGGTTTTTAGCGTCCAGTAATCCGGTAAACCATTCGTCCAGCTCTCAAAACCCCCGTTCTGCACCACATTCACCTGAGCCAGCGCCAGGTTCAGGAGCAGAAGGGAAAAGATTAAAATCGTAGCAAATCGTTTCATTTTAACCTCCGTAAAATTTAATTATTATCTATAAACAATATAAAACGTTGCAGCGAAGTTTTCAAATTACATTTAAGAAACTTCAAAAAATAAGTTCCGTATGCCGGAATTTATTCTTTCAATTATTGTGGAAAAGTTGAGATTAAAAAAATCGTACAGGAAATCTTCCGGAATTTCAGTTAGAGTTTGCTAACACTTCATGAGTGATTCCCACAATCCCCTTCTTGCCTCTTGCCCTTTCCCTCTTCTTTCTTCTGTCTTTTTTCTTTTGTCTTTTGTTTCTTTCCTATTTTTCTCTCTGAAATAGTTTCCCCTGCCAGCTATCCCGTTTTTCCAGTTCCTGCTCAATGTGGTGCTGAATCACATCCGCCCGCAATCCCCAATTAGGGGCGACCAGATTGCGGGGATGAGTCTCCCCCACCAGCCGCTGAATTTTAATATCCGGTCGCAACCGTTCCAGAAAATCGACCACTAACCGGATGTACTCCCGATATTCCAGCAGGCGGAAAGGCTCTTTGCGAAACATGGCTTCCAGAATGGTATTCTTAACAATGTGCAAATGATGGATTTTTAAATAATCGATGGGATAGCGGGAAACAATGCGAGCTGTTTCCAGCATCTGCTCCCGGGTTTCGATGGGGAATCCCAGGATAACATGGGCACAGATGTGAATCCCGCGTCCGGCGGTTTGCTCCACAGCCTGTTCCCAGTTACGAAAATCATGTCCTCGATGAATCCATTCCAGCGTCGGGTCGTAAGAGGATTCCAGTCCGTATTCGATGGTGATGTAATATTCCTGTGCTAATTCTTCCAGATAGTTCAAAATATCCTCATCCACACAATCCGAACGCGTTCCAATGGCCAGGCCTATGACTCGGGGATGCTCCAGGGCCTGCTGGTACAGGTTCCGAAGTCGCGCAAGTGGGGCGTAGGTGTTGGAATAGGGCTGAAAATAAGCAATAAACTTCCGGGCACCGTAACGCCGCTCCAGAAATTCAATTCCCCTGGTCACCTGTTCTTTCACACTAAATTGAGGCTGGCAGTAGGGTGGTTTGAAGCTCTCGTTATTACAATAAATGCACCCCCCGTATCCTTTACTGCCATCTCGATTGGGACAGGTAAAACCGGCATCCACAATCACCTTCTGAACGCGCTCTCCAAAACGCTGCCGAATATAATCCACATAGGCGTTGTAGCGCCGAGAGGTCTTCCAGGGGAAGCGATGTTTATTGGTTAACTCACTCATATTCATTCCAAATGTAAAAATTTCAAGCAAAAAATACCAAATCACAAATGACAAATCCCAAATGTCATTTAATTAAAAAACCGCAACGGACGCGAAGAAGGCGCAAAGTACGCAAAGAAATTTCAAATACCAAATCCAAAAATAACAAGTATTTAACACCATTCGTGCTTATTCGTGTTATTCGGTGCGCCAGGGCAAGGCTGGCGAGTCTCATAAGCTGAAAGGAGCTTATCATGATAATTGCCTGTTTGGTCATGTAGTCGAACGAGCGTAGTATGTGAGCGATCCATGC
>JALXCH010000353.1 GCA_026991005.1 Calditrichia bacterium
CATTTAGAGTCAACAATGGAATATCTATTTGAATAGCAGTTGCACCTATAAAAATATCTCTAAATTCAATCAGTTGATTCTTAGATTTTAAATCTTTGTATATTTCTGATGATATTTTAGCAATATCAACAGTAAATGGTTGAATATCTAACCATTTAAATAATTTTTCTAAATCGTTTTTATGTCTTGAAGAAATTGCACCGGCATACAATTCAAATGCTGTTATAGTTGATACGATACAGTTAAAATCAGCTTCTTTAATTTTCCACAAGTAACTCTGCTGCTTGTTCGGTGTACGGAGGAAATCTATGATTATATTTGTATCGATTAGAATGTTTCTATTTTCCATTTGTCAACTTTTACCCCTGAAGTATCATTTAAATGATTCCACACTGATATTTCAAGAAAATCTCTTTTCCAATCATCCTTTTTTTGATTTTTTACTTTTTTCTTCAAAACTTTCATTATTTTTTCTTCAAGATCAAACAATTCCTCAATAGTTAAATGTGATAAATCTTTTTCTATACCTTTTAATGAGAACGCTGACATAATAATTCTCCGATCAATTTTTTAATCTATCATTTAATTTCCAAAACTAATCAGAGCGGGTCAGAGATGAACCGCTTCCGGTTAAGTAAACTGTTATTTTTATGAACAGCGAAATTCTTTCCGTGTAAGCTCAGGGAGATATAGTGCGTTCATTTTCGTTGTGAATGTAATCTTTTTTTAATTCTTACATAATTTTTTTGTGAAAACAGTAATCACTTTTAATTAATTCTACCAATCTTCCTGGCGCCAAAGCCAGGGGCAACATTCAATTATTTTTTAAAGCAAATACAATTTAGATATTTTGTTTTAAATCAGCAAATATTTTTCCGCTTTAACCACATAAAGAGGGACAATTCTTCCCCACCGGGTAAAAATAACGTGTAGCTCACCCGTCCGTTGTGCCGCTCTAATAGAAAAACTTTTAACCCATCTTGAACAAAATTTCCTCAAAATTAAGCTTTTTTGATATTAAAGACTCCGTAACCTGTTGATTTTTTTTATTCATTTCTTTAAAATGACCAAAAATTCTTTATTCTTTCTATACCGTTTATCCTATAAAAATACCCCATGAGCCAGCTGAATTTGCATATATTATTTCATTTAATTTTTTACCGCCGGAAAAATAAAAATTTTTATTTGGTGATTTAAGTCTAATCATCTCCTAACCAGAACCAATAATATATGAATACAAATTTGGGGAGAGGCGATTTAAACATAAATGTCCGGAACTATTAATGAATGTGCAATCAGGGAAAATGGAAAATTAATTTCAGAAAAAAATAAAGCATTATTCGGATTGGTAAAGGGAATTGCTTAAATTCCCCGCTCGATTTGAGTTTGTTCTTAAATAATTTTAATTTTTAAGATGAAGAAATTTGAATCCACAAACCCGATTCGAGTTTTAATTTTAAGCATACTGGTTCTATTTACTGCTTTTTCTTCTTCCTCCGGCAGTGATGTGCAGGATATTGAGCACATTTCCTCCTGGGATACCACAGCCATTCGAGGTGTTTTAAACCATATCGATTCGTTACTGGACGTAGCTCCCCAACAAGCACTGGAGTATCTCCAGCTTTTACAACCTAAAATGGATCGCCTTGCGGACTCTCCTTTAAAAGCATTGTACCGCTTCTATTGGGGGCACAATCTGATGAATCGGGGAGAATACCAGCAAGCAGTGCAGGAGTTTATTTTTAGTTCCCGGATGGCAGAGCAATTTGGAGATAAAGAGCTGGCCATCAAATCCGAGAATAACGTGGCGGTGGTGTATGCCCGCATGCGGGACTACGACCGCTCCAACCGCATACTGAAAGAACTCCTCCCGGATGTCCTGAAATATGCTAATAATCACCTTATCTTGATGGTTTACACCAATTTAGCTAACAATCTGTTATTTCAGGAAAAATTCGATTCTGCGCGTTATTATTACGAGCAAGCTTTTCGCTACACCCAGCCGGGTTCATTCTCGCGAGCAGCCGTAGAGGTTAACCTGGCTCACCTCTGCGTAAAGACCAACGATTTCCCCAGAGCACGGAAATATGCTTTTAGTGCCAGTAACTTCGCTCTAAAAAACCAATTGTGGGAATTGTATCTGGAGGCTATTTCCAACATCGCCAACAGTTACATTCAGGAAAAGAATTATCCCCGGGTGATTGAATATTGCCAGAAAGCCCTCCCCACCGCTCGAAAATACCATCTGCGCTTGCAATTGCAGAATCTTTATGGAAACCTGGCGACGGGATACGAAGGATTGCAGGACTTCCAGAAGGCATATTATTATTTGCTCAAATACAGCAATTTAAGGGATTCTCTGTTTAACGAAGAGATGAGTCGTCAGATTAATGAATTGAACGCAAAATACGAAACGGAAAAGAAGGATAAGGAAATTTTACGGAAAAAGGCAGAACTGCGGCAAAAGGGACTTATTATCCGTTCTTTAATTATTGGTACCATCATTGTATTAATTCTTTCCCTGGTCATCTGGAAACTGTACCTTTCTCAGCGCCGGGCATACCAGATGCTGGTGCAAAAACATATGGAATTAGTGCATCTCCACAATGGTAAAAATGGGAAGAAACAGAACAGCATGCAACGTGCACATCCTAACATCCCATTTACTCCGGGTAAATTACGAGCTATTTTAAAGGAGTTAGAACATTTAATGCATCACGAAAAGGTGTTTAAACAACCGGATATTACCATCGAAAAATTGTCCAGCCATCTGAATATCCATTCGCGCTATCTCTCTCAGTTGATCAATGAAGTTTACCAGCAGAGTTTCCCTAATTTCATTAACAAATTGCGAGTAGAAGAAGCCATCCGTCTGTTCAGCGATCCGCAATACGAGCGTTACTCCATTGAGGGAATATCCCAGGAAGTGGGATTTCAGTCCAAATCCTCGTTTAATTCCGCCTTCAAAAAATTCACCGGAGTCACCCCGGGATATTTTCGTAAAGAGATGAAACAAATGCATCCTGCGGAACGGGAAGCGGTTTAATCAATGCTTTTTATGACCCCGCTTTCGTATCTTTTTTAAATTTTACAATAAACAAACACTTGCAGGAAACGCCTCTTCTCCCATTGCCGCATTAAAACACTCCATCTTCCCGATACAGCTAACTTCGCTACGAATGACCATTTTTCTCCGATTGGAATCATGCAATAACCCCACATTTTACTACCCTGAATTAAACAACTGAAGGTTCAATTTTCAGAAATCCGAACCTCCTTATTCTTTCTTTATATACCCATACTCAATATTTTAAAAATAAAATTATAAAACAAGGAGGTTCGGCATGATGCGTTTCTTACTAATTATAATAGCCTTCTTATGGATGTTTCCCGGATTAACATGGGGAACGACATATTATGTGAGTCCCACCGGAGACGATAGTAATGGGGATGGCAGCGAATCGAACCCCTGGCGCACCATCTCTCACGCCATATCAAACGCCAGTAACGGTGACATTATTAAAGTAATGGACGATGACAACGATGCCACAGATGATTACGTGGAAAATGTGGTTGTCGATAAACAACTTACCATCGAAGCCTACGATGATGATGGAACCAAACCTACGGTTAAATCGGCTGCACCGACCACCAGCAATCCCGTTTTTAAAATAACTGCCAACAATGTAGTAATCCGAAAGCTGCGCATGTACATCAGCGATGACCCTTCCGGTGGATCGGCAGTATGGATTGCCGACGGAACCGGATGCGAAATAGATGCCATTGAGACGGGTTGGGCTTCGGATAAACGATGTTATTATGGGATTTTTGTGGGTTCCAATGGAGGGAACACCTCACAAACCTATATTCACGATTGCGTACTAAGCTACACCAAAAGTCTGGGTATTTATCTGGGCTGGTACTCCGGTTCCCACCGCGTCATCAATAATACCATCGAACATTCCGGGGCACAGGGGATTCGAATGTTCACTTCAGATGATAACTTTATTGATAACAATACCATAAGATATTCTGCAACAAACGGAATTGAAATTACTTCTTCCGTAACTTCTGATTATTATAATTTTAATGCCATCATAGGTAATACCATCGAAAATGCAGGAAACCACGGAATATATGTTGAATACGGTGCCCAATACACCATGATAGCTGGTAACACCATAACTAACTGTAGCAACAATGCGGGAATTCGGATGAAAGATGACATTACGGGTACCATTGTGGCGAAAAATTATATTTCCGGGTGTAAATACGGTATTGATGTAAACAACTGTACAGGCGGGAAAATATATACTTACCTCAATACCATAACAAACAATACCGAATCTAATTTAAATGGAGCATATGAACAGTATTATTCTCCGACCAAATTGTCCTACTTGTTTAAGTCATTTACCACGATGAAATATTTAATGGGGAATCGGTATGGTGACATGAATGATGGGCATGAGGACAAAATAATGACGGGTATTGCCCCCAATTATTATTATAATAATTATACCTACGCCCGGTATCCGCTTATTCAGGATCAGGATGAATACACCTTGATGGTGTGGAACTTCAGCAATCCGCAATTACATCGAGCGGATTTTACCCGGGAAAGCAAAAAAGTGACTCTGACCGGTGGTACAAACGTCGTCTGGGCAGATGCTCAACCGAGCGAGGCCGATGTGACATTTCCAGCGGGTTCCCAGGAGGATAACACCAGCTGGACGGGGTTTCTGAGTTTTTACCAGGCACCGGCATCGGGACACACGTTTACGATAACCATCGGATACACCGATGATTCCAATGGCACTAATTTTACCAGCAGCGGCGCTACGGCAACTGTTACTGGTGATGGTTCCGCCCATGAATTCGCCTTTACCACCAGTGCCAGTTCTTTTACCATTCCTGCCGGAAAATATCTGGCGGTGCAAATTACCAATAACAGCAGTTCCGATTACGATCTTTTAGTGGGTGGAGCATGGAGTTTTATTTCTCCACCGGCCAGTTCTCCCCGCTACCCACGGGTGGCACCCCCCAATCGGACTCCCATCTACATCAGCCCCAACGGAAGCGATTATACCGGAATGGGCACCGAAGCCGCACCGTTACGTTCCTTCCGCGCTGCCATGAGCATCATCCAGAACGGGCAAACCATTTCGGTAATGGACGACGACAACAGCAGCACTACCGATTATAAAGAGCACGTTACGGTAACCAAATCCATCACCATTCAGGCTTACGATACCGATGGCACCATGCCTCAGATGAAGGTGTACGATTCGGTAGATTCAGCCGGTTTCCATATTAAAGCAAACAATGTCACCATCCAGGGAATGGACATTACCTATGGAAACTGGGGAATCTATTTGACATCTGTATCCAATTGCCAGATTCTGAACAACAACGCAAGTTATCATGAATTTGTTGGAATTGAATTGGCCAACTGTTCTCAAATCA
>JALXCH010000354.1 GCA_026991005.1 Calditrichia bacterium
GGTTGCGAATGAAAATTACCGGGCCGGTGTTTGTAGGAGCCATGTTTGCCCGCACTTTACCTGGTTTACACCGATTGGTTCGGGAATTTCAGAAACCGCAGGAAATTCTCCGGATACGTCGCCAGCGCATTGCCCGACTTCTGCAAACCAACGCCTTCCATAGTAACGACGAGCAGTTGAACCAGGCCTACCAGTGGGCACTTATTTCTATGGACGACTTAATTACCCGCCAGCGGGTGAAAGGCATCTGGGCCGGTCTCCCCTGGTTCAACAATTACTGGGGGCGGGATACCTTTATTGCCTTTACCGGTGCGTTACTGGTAACCGGGCGTTTCGAGGAAGCCCGTGAGATTCTGCTCACCTTCGCCCAATTTCAAAACCGCGATCCGGCTTCCCCGGAATACGGACGCATTCCCAATCGCGTTACTTTGAAAGAGGTGATTTACAATACCGCCGATGGAACGCCCTGGTACATTAAAGCCTGCGAAAAATATGTGCAGTACAGTGGCGATTCGACCTTTATCGAAACCATTTTTCCGGTAGTGCAGCGCGCCATGGATGGGGTGATCCGCTACCATCTGGATGAGTGGGGATTCCTGACCCACGGGCCGGCTGAAACCTGGATGGATGCGGTGGGCAACGACGGCCCCTGGTCGCCCCGGGGAAATCGGGCAGTGGAAGTGGAAGCGCTGTGGCTGGAACAGGTGCGCATCTCACGCCAGTGGGCGCGGGCAATGGGATTCCCGGAACTGGTGCGAAAATGGGGGTTTATCCTGCAAAAAAATCGCCAGAATTATGTGAAACGATTCTGGAACGACGAGCAGGAATATTTGAATGATTTTCTCCAGCCGGATGGTGTTCCCAATACCCAGCTCCGGCCCAACCAGTTGTTTGCCATCACAGTACCACATAAACCGTTGCTGGAAGACGACCAGGTGCGCAAAGTGCTCTCCGTCGTGGTGAATGAATTAACCTTCCCCTGGGGGGTAGCTTCCCTGTGGCAGCACGATCCAAATTTCCATCCCTACCATCACTATCCGCCCTTTTACGTACCGGATGCAGCGTATCACAACGGGATGGTGTGGACCTGGCTTACCGGACCACTGGTGACTGCCCTGGCGCCACATAATCCCGAGCTGGCATATCAGCTTCTGCAGGAGCAGATGCGGCAAATCCTGAAGTTAAACGCCGTGGGGAGTCTTTCGGAACTGATGGAAGCCTGGCCCCGGAAAGGGACCCAATATCCCCGCATTTCCGGTACCGTTTCTCAAGCCTGGAGCCTGGCGGAGTTCCTCCGAAACATCCAGCAGGACGTTCTGGGGATTCACCCCAATTTTGCTGCCGACACCCTGATTCTGCAGCCGCACCTGCCCGCTTCCCTTACCCAAATTAGCAACCGCTTTCGTTTTGGCAATTCCTGGTTTCAGGTGCGTTACGAGCAGGAGAAAGCTCAATTGAAAATTCATTTGCAAAAAGAAAGCGGCACGGCAAAAGACGTTCTGGTACACCTTAAAACTCCTTACAACACTAAAAAGTGGGTAGAGGCGGACATTCCCTGGAATACCGGGAAAGAACTTAGAATTGGCGTGACCCGAAACGGAAAGAATCCCAGAGTGCTGGTAAACGATGAGGAAATCCGTAAGGTACGAAAAGGAGATTGGAAACTGCTTACCGATTTGACCTTTTGCCAGCCCACTATGGATTTTGAAATTCCCACGCTGCATGGGCCGGGGTTCGAGCTTCTGGATGCAGAAGTGGTGGTGCAACGACCCGGTCGCACGACCAAGAAACTGTTTGATGTGGATGATCCCGCCGGAGACGACCGGGGACCGAACGGCCGCTATGTCTATCCCACCCACCCGGCTTTCCGTCCCGGCATCTTCGATGGGCGGGAGGTGACCATCTGGAAAGATAAAAACTATTACTATTTCCAGGTGAAATACCAGAATCTGACCAACCCTGGCTGGCACCCGGAATCGGGGTATCAGCTGACCTTTACGGCCATCACCCTGAATTTTGGGGACAAAGCCGGTTTGCGACGCACTAAAGTAGGAATGAACGCCAACTACACTGTGCCGCTGGAATATGCCTACAATTATGTCATTTATGTGGGGAATGGCATCCGCATTACCAATGCACGGGACGAGATCCTGGCAGAATATCGTCCCACCGATCTGGAACATCCCATTGGATTCCCGGAGAAAAAGCTCATCCGTTTTTCCCTGCCGGTGGAGCTATTCCCCGATCTGAAGTTACGTAACGCGTTTGTGCTGGTAGGCGGACAGGATGACCACGGTGCCGGAGGGATTGGTGAATTCCGAAAAGTGGGTAAAAAAGCCACGGAATGGCAGGGTGGCGGTGGTGACCGGGAAACCGGAAATCCCAATGTGTACGATGTCATCGAAGTGCGGTAATTTTTTCCAATGTGAAATTTGTGTACATCCCATTGGGGTAAAACTTCAAAACGTCGGGGATTACTCCGGCGTTTTTTATGCTTTCCGTTTCTCCCGATTTTCAGTCAGATTTCCTTCCCGTGAAGCCAGTTGCCGGGTATTTTTCCCGGCGATTTTTTTAAAACAAAAACAGAGGATACAATTGGCAAGAAATTTGTAGAAATGAGAGAGGTATTCAAAAACAGGGAAGGAAAAAGCGATGAGGCAAAAGTTCTCTTTACTACAGCGGAATTTTAAAAGCAGACCTCTCACCCTCTGGGGTGTAATCATTGCACTGGTATTCATTATGGCAGTGCAGGTTACCGTGCCGCTCTTTATGCGTTTGGTGCGGCCACCGGATGGAAACGGCACTCTGGATTCGGTGGAAATCTGGGTGGCACCCGATCCCGCTCAAAGCATTGTGTACATCACCGATAAAAGCCGGGACTGCCTGGAAATGCACGATCCCATCACCAACACCTTTCTGGGACGCCTGGGAAGCAGTGGAAGCGGCCCGGGAGAATTGAATCGGCCCAATGGTGTTGCCGTAGCTTATGGGGTTTCCACTGCCAGCGGTACCAGGGATGTGGTTTTCGTAGTGGAACGGGACAACAAGCGCGTTTCTGCATTCTCCATCCCTAACCATCAATTTCTGGGTTCTTTTGGCTCCGGCGATTTGAAAAAACCGTACGGAATCGCGCTTTACCGCCAGGGGAATCAACTGCAAACCTGGATCACCGATGTGCGCAGTGGTAACGATCGAGTAGTGGTGTTCGATATTTCGCCCGGAGGCAGCGGCATCACCGGTTCCCTCAATTTTTATTTTGAAGTTCCCGCCAAACTGGAATCCATCGTAATCGATTCCCTCTACCAACGTGCCCTGATTTGCAAAGAGGGTTCAAACAGCAAAGTGCTGGTGTACGATCTGAATGGAAATTATCAGCAAAGCTTTGGAGATGGGCTGTTTGTCGGGGATGCCGAAGGAATTGCCCTTTACCGGCTGGAAAACGGTGGCGGCTACATTATCGTGTCCGATCAGAACGCTTCTCCTACGGAATTTGAAGTGTTCGATCGCCAGACCTTCCAGCATCTGGGGCACTTCACCGGAGAAACCCACGGTACCGATGGAGTTGCCATCTGCCAGTTTGCCCTGCCCAATCTACCTAACGGTTCTTTTTACGCCCTTCATTCCGACCGCACCGTGGATATTTACGATTGGGCAGATATTGCCAGTGCGCTCAATCTTTCCATCTACGTGTTTAACGGTACCCCAACTGCTATTCGCCCAGGCAGAGAAGTTTCTCCCACCTCTCCTGAGCTGGTGAGCAACTATCCCAACCCATTCAATCCTGCCACCACCATTCGCTACAAAGTTCCGAAAGGCAGTGTGGTGCAACTCACTGTTTATGATGTTCGGGGAAAACAGATTAAAAGGCTGGTTCAATGTTACCAGCCTGCCGGTACCTACGAGGTGATGTGGGACGGCACCAACGGAAAAGGTCACCAGGTGGCATCCGGGATGTACTGGGTACGTTATCAGGCAGGAGGTTCCGTCACTACCCATAAAATTTTACTGATGCGGTAGGAAACGGATATGTGTGAAGTTCGGTATTCGATTTGTCATGTAAACGCATGGAATAGAAAGGGCGGGAACATCTCCCGCCTTTTGTGTAAATTTTGCTATTTTCCCTGAGGGTTTCCTTTGAACGTCTAAACATTCAGAATTTCCGGTAAGGTAAAGACATATGTCATTTTGTAAGAAACTACTTTTCGCCAGAACACAAAAGCTTCTGGAATTAAGCGCACTGGTACTTCTACAACCATTTCATTTGGAAGAATGATACACCAGTTCCCAATTTGTAATATGATTAATCTCAAAAAGCGTCACAAAAATGCCGTAATAGATTTTTACAAATCCTGCTTCAGGAGTGAAAAAGTAATAGTTGTAGCCTAATGCATTTCCTTGCCAGATTATTTCTCTTATTTTGGGAACATCTTTGAATACTCCTGCTGGTACTCTAACATCGGATACTTCCACTACTTTGTACTCCCTACCCGAAAAAACCCATTCATCATTTAAATGGGAATTTAAAAGAAAACCGGCATGGAGAATTTGACACTTTTTGTCAATATAAAAGAGCAAAGTATCGCCGGAAAGGGTGACATATAAAGTATCCTTCTTGTCCGGATACGTGTATTGCCACACAGTAATTACTCCTCCGTTGGGTGCAGTTAACGAATCCACAATCGTTACAGTCACCGTGTATTTTTCAATTTCCCGTTCGCCGGTGTATGTGTGGATGATCGTGTCTGTTACCGCATACTTCCAGGATGAACCGACCTTTAATGAGAATTCGGAGAAATTTCCAGAAGGTTCCATGATATTTTTTTCTTTCTGGCAAAAAAGAAACAGGAATGAAATAAATAAAATGATTCCTGAGAACAATCTCCTTTTCATTTTATCACCTTGAATTTAGGAATTGTTATTGTTTACCCAGGATTATCGGGGAAGCTGTTCTCCTGTATTTTTCTTTATTTACTGTATTTTTTACTTAAAAGATTTAATTCTGTTGCATGTATGGATAATCTTTTGTTTTTGATTTATCATATTAATTGTATCCGTTTTTGTAAACAGTAAATGTTTAATAATGATTACACAAAACATAATATTAAGCAGAAAAATTCTTGAATCCAGAAAACTTTGTTTTCGATAATGTGATCCGAATTATTCCCTGGAGTCATATTTCTTTCTCTATTTTTATTTTAGTACACTTTCCGTAAATAAGCATAGAAAAGTTTTAGCCTCAAAACTCGAAACGTTACTCAGCATTTTTTGCAAAATTAAGCTAACTGTAATACTATGAATTATAATTTTGTATTTTTCGTTCAAAAGCAATTGATACATCACAACAATATTTGAAAAGATTTTTTATACAAGTGTGGAAAAAATATTTTGAAATGAGGATTTTTTTATCTTCTGTAAATATCTCATTTTTTACATCTTCATATATAGGGAATAAA
>JALXCH010000355.1 GCA_026991005.1 Calditrichia bacterium
AGGTCCCACCGGGGAGTTTAATGCACTCCAGTAAAAGCTGTCGGGAAGAGTGTGGAACATCGCAAACTTGTGGTTTTTTCCCTGTGGGGAATTGGTTTGATTTAAGCGCACGGGATTAGAGGTATTCCGGAGCATTCACGGGGTACAGGTTCTGGAACACCTGGCGCAAATTCTTTTCTGCAGCAATCACATCGGTTGCCCGGCTGTTTTTAAGCACATCGCAGATGGCCTGCGGAGTCACGTTTTCGATTTCCGCCACTTCCCGGTAAGTGCCTAGCTCTTTATAACTCCAGTACAGCTTGAAATGCCGTTCGTTCCAGCGGGATTTAATGGCGGTAATTAGCGAGAAAATGGTGTTAATCAACTGATCGGTCACGGCATCTTCGGAGATGAACCACACCTCGTTTTTCTTCTTTTTGGCCATGTTCAGAGCCCGATTGGCCCGGTGAAAAGCGGGACCGTCCATTTCGATGGGAAGCACACCGCCCATCCGGTAAATGGTGCCCACCCCGATGCCGTAGCGGATGCGAATGGGAAACACCATGCGCTGAAGGGTTTGAATAATCTGGAAAGCGGTATCGGGTGTGTCCAATAATCCCTGAAATTCGTCCCCCTTGGTAATGGTCATATTGGCTTCGATGTGGGAAGAATATTGTTCGTTAATTTGCACAATTGCGGATTTTACAAACAGTTGCGTCTGGTAGCGGTCCATACCGTTCAACCGTTTGGAGCCGCTAATATCCCCAATTAATACGGTGTAAACTTCCATGCTTTCCCCCGCTTCGCGAAACTTCTCCATAAGCGAACCTCCGTGTGCCGTTTAAAGCACGTCCCTTTAACGACGTGTTTTCTTCTTCAAATCTCGTTTTTCCGATTTCTTCCGGTGACCATGTAATTTTTCTGGACCTGCGAATTTGAACTGGCGAGGCTGAACAACCTTTTTTTGCCGATTGGGAATGGATTTCATTTTTCGTCCACCCCTATTATCGGAATGAACACAGAAAGTTTAATTCCCCCGAGTGATTATTCCCAGCTTAAATGATAGACGCAGGCTTCACCATCTTCTGCTTCGCACTCGCTCTCTTTCAGTTGAACGTTTTTACCCCCGCAAATTTCCACCCCCTGGACCAGCAGCGCCTGGGTGAACCAGCAGTATGGTTTGTGAATATCTTCGTCGTAATCGAAATGCACCAATGCTTTGCCTGTATCGATGCGCTGGTAAGCATATTTCCCGAAATTCCAGAGGTAAGAATAAAGGTTTTTGATCTGTGCCAGGAATTTCTGTGGATTTTGCGCTTCAATGTAATTGAAAAAGTAGCGGTCTAAGATGACCTCAGCATATTGAGCGCCAATTTCCCGGAAGATTTTTTCCACCGGTTTGTTCAGCGATTCGGCAATGGCAGTGTCCAGCTCCTTAAGCAATTGAAAAGGGTACAAATTGGTGATGAACACCTGCTCGCTAATGGTCTGTCGAGCAGATTCGTTCAGTTTTTTTAAAACCGTCTGGAAGTGGGAGTTTCCATCCAGCTTCTCCAGATAATCCAGTCGGGATTGAATAATCAGTCCGCGAATGTCACTCATAAATTCTGCTCCTGTAAAATTTTCGTTTTGAGTTGTTCCAGGAATTGGGATATACCTTCGGGGTGGTTACCGCCCCCCTGTTGCAGTTGGGGCGAACCTCCGCCTTTCCCGCCAATTAATGGAAGCAAGTCCGGTACCATGCGCTTTAAATCCAGAGGAAGATTTTGTGAGCGTGCAATCAGAAAGCGTAACTCCTGGCCGTTCCGTACAAATGCTGCTACCACTATTCCCGGTTCCTGCAAAAGGGCATCGACAAAGGGTTTTAATTGTCTGGGATCGGTTTCGGTGAACACGGTTCCCACAAAGCGTACCGTGCCAATCGTTTCTGCTGCGTTCAGCGCTTCGGCTGCTCGATAGCGCATCAATTCGGTGTGAAGTTTGTTCTGCTGCCGTTGCAACTCTTTTACCTGATGCTGCAAGTCGGAGACCCGTTGCAGCAGTTCCTCCTCTCCGCTGGTGAGTAGCTGACCCAACTCCTGGAGCAAACGGGATTTGCGCCGGTAATCCCGCAGCAATCGGTCTCCAATGCGAAAAATAAGGCGTACACGCCCGCGAATTTTTTCCTGCCCGACGCATTGAATGACCGCCAACTCCCCGGTGGAGGCCACATGGGTACCTCCGCAGGGAGAATAATCAAAATCCTGAATTTCCACAATGCGTACCTGCTCCACCTGAGGTGGTTGTTTGCGCAAGGGGAAGCGAGAAGCTTCCCGGGGCGAAACCCAATGGATGGTGACCGGGCGATTTTCCCGGATAATCCGGTTCGCCAGAGATTCGGCTTCGTTGAGCACTGCAGAAGAAATCTGTGGGGTATCCAGCTCCACGCTGGTATATTCTTCCCCCAGATGAACCGAAACGGTGGAGTGCCCACCCACTTCTTCCAGACTGCGGGAGATGAGGTGCTGGCCGGTGTGCTGCTGCATGAAATCGTATCGCCGGAACCAATCGATGCGACCGGTAACGACCTCTTCCCGGATGGGCACTTCCAGAAAATGGTAGATGCGCCCCTCCCGGGATTGAACATCCACAACCGGCACGTCGTTTAGCCAGCCCCGGTCTGCCGGTTGCCCCCCGCCTTCCGGGTAAAAACAGGTGCGTTCCAGCACCACAAACGGACGCCCCCGCTCTTCTCCCCTTTCCAGCACCGGGGAATCGAAAGCTACCCGATAAGCGTCCTGATAGTACAATTTTTCTGTCGGTGCCATTGAACTCCGTTTCAGTTCATCTAAAAAAAACACCTGCCAATATAATGCGTTTCAATTCAAAAATCAAACCTATAGGCTTGATTTTAAAAGATTCAGAACAGGATTTTTATTAGCAGGATTATCCGAAGCTGCCCAGAAGATGCACCATCCAGGCCAGCACGGTGGCAATGCCAAAAGTAAGAAGAACCGCCACCCAGGTCCATTTACCCCCCAGTTCCCGCTTCAGTACCGCAATGGTAGCCACACAGGGGATGTAAAATGTAATGAAAACGGTGAATGTGAGGATTTGATTGGTGTTCATCACATTGATCACCTGAGTGGTGCCCAGAGCCTGAGTGAGCATAATGAGCGAGAGTTCCTTGCGTAACACGCCAAAAATCAGAGTGGTACCCACCACAATGGGAAGTCCCAGAAGAGAGGTGAGCGGAGAAAGCCCCAGATTAATCCAATCGTCCAGGTGCAAAAATTCCAGCATTCCCAGCACGATGCTCCCGGCAATGAGCAGCGGCCATGCCACGTAAATAAATTCCTTGATCCGAAACCAGGTTTTCTTTTTAATAACCTGGAAAGAAGGAAGGCGATAAGGGGGAATTTCCAGAATCATTCCCGGAGAAACCTCGGGCATTAAATGAGTAAGAATCCTGCCCGTAATGGCGATGACAAAGATGTTCAGGATATAGATGGCCAGAGCCCAGAGGGGACCGAGGTAAAATGCCACCAGCCCGAAGATGACCACACTGCGGGCAGAGCAAGGAACCATACTGGAGATGATGGCAGCAATGATCTTATCCCGTCGATCGGGCAGAATGCGGGTGGCCATCACGGCAGGAACGTTACATCCGTATCCCAGTACCGCGGGAACGATGGCTGTACCGTGCAGTCCAATACGGTGCATAAAGGCATCCATTAAAAATGCTACCCGGGGCAAATAGCCGATGTCTTCCAGCAGATTTAAACCAATAAGGAAAGGAATCAGGTAGGGGAGTACAATTGCCACACCACCGCTAATACCCCATAGGGTGGATTTGAGCATGTGGTAGAGAAAGGAATCCGGTGGAAGAGGAGATAGGGTAAGCTTTTCCAGATAATCGAATCCTGCCAGCAGATATTCTTCCAGGAAGCCGCCCAATTTAAATACCACCAGAAAGAAGGAAGCCAGCACCAGCACCAGAATCACATATCCCAGAATGCGGTGCATGATGATGTTATCTACCCAATCTCGAATATCGCGACTGGGGTGGCCAATAGTAACTACCTGCTCATATATGTCCATCGCCATGGCATGGCGTTCCAGGGTAAGCACACTATCCTGCGGTTTCCCGCGGAGGGTTACCAGCTTTTTCTGAAGCTCTCGGGCTTTCTGCAAAATGGATTTTTCATTTTTTCCAGCCACGGTTTTCAGGAAATAATCATCATCTTCCAGCAGTTTGATGGCCAGGAAGCGCAACGGGTATTCCGTTTTTTCGGGAAGGTGCTTCCGGAGATAGGCTTCCATTTCCTCAATCACTTCTTCCACATCCCGCTGGCAGCGGATGCGTTTTTGGTGGATGGGTTCCTTGCCGCTAATCACATCTTTTGCGCGCAGGAACAGCTCCTGTACCCCGATGTTTTTGCTGGCAATGGTGGTCTGCACCGGTACACCCAGTAGTTGGGAGAGTTTCTCCGTGTCGATTTCGATGCCCTTGCGTTTGGCTTCGTCCACCATGTTTAAAGCCAGGAGGACGGGAAGGTTTAATTCCAGCAATTCCAGGGTAAGGGGAAGGCTGCGCCCCAGTTGTGAGGCATCCACTACGTTAATAATCAAATCGAAGTTTCCGGTAAGTAAGTACTGGCGTACCTGGGCTTCGGCTTCGTTGGTGGCAGAAAGGGAGTAAGTTCCCGGGAAATCAATCAGGTCGTACACATTGCCGTTGACGTGTACCCGACTTTCGGTGTAGTTAACGGTGGTTCCGGGGAGGTTAGAGGTGGCGGATTTGTATCCGGCGACGGAGTTAAAGAGGGTGCTTTTACCGGCGTTGGGTTGTCCCACCAGGGCAATTTTCATATTTCCTCAACCAGAATTTTCGCAGCCACTCCACGTCCAATGGCGACGGAAACGCCATGGTTTTCGATAAGAATGGGGCCAGCGAAAGGGGCATTGCGGCGTATGGTAACAATGCTGCCCACCCCGATTCCCAGTTGGGTCAGCATTTGTCGTGAACCTCTTCCACCGGTGATGCTCACAATGCGCACTTTTCGATTTGCCGGCACATCCAGAAGCGATTTCATAAAATAGTCAGAAGGTTCCCTGTTAATTTTTGTGTCGAATTTATGATGAATCAATGGAAACTTCCGCGATTTTTCTTTCTGTTTTTACCATCCCCATCATCGGATGGGGAGACGTTTTCTTTACAGCGGAAGTTAATATTAAGATTTATTCTCAACAACACCAAATTTTTTTAATTGACCCATTATTAAACTTTCTAAAAGGTAAATTTTAGCCCCTTTGTCTTCTAATAAATCTTTTAACCTCCCCTTCCCGGAATAAATATTTTTTCCTTACAAGAAAGAAATTACGGCAAAACAATATAGCAATTCCCCGGAAAGTGATGCAACCGGAGAGTAAGAAACCTTTTTTTTGTTCCAGAATGTGAATGAAATAATCCTTTAAATCTCAAATTCCAAATGACAAATTCCAAGTTAGAAAACCAGACACGGTTTCAAGGTTGTGGAAGTGTATAGTTCAATACTTAAATTCAACCTGTCTTCAAAAGTAATAGCCCAACTGGCAAACAATTTTGCTCCAATTTTAATTGCACCGTTTTTTAATCCGATTAAAACAAGCTAAAAAAAAAGCATTTTTCACAACAGGCATATCACGCGGGAAAATGGTTTTGGATTTAGTCACTTTTCGGAATTGGCATTATACAGCTTCCACGTTATTTTCAGTGGCTTACGGGCAAATTAAGTGAATTAACAGGCGTGTAACAGATTTCAATTGCCAGATTCAAACAACAAATCTCAACAAGCAGATATTAGATTACCGACTCCCGCTTCCTCCTCATGTCATATTACCCTTTCATCTCCCTCCTTTAAATTTTATCAACCCAATTTTTTCCCTTACTCTTTTTCCTTTGAAGAAGGTACCCGGAACTTATCCCCGGTTTCCTTCACAATAGTGCGGTACCAGGATTTCGGATAACCGGGATGGGTCACGTTTCCATGCTCATCTTTCACATTGCCATCCAGGTATTTCCACAGTAGGAATTCCAGCAGTTTTTTCCAGCGTTTTACCACCCGCTGTCCCTGTGCTACGGAATATTTCGTGAGGTACTCCCGTGCCAATTCTGGCGCCTGCTGGTACAACGATTTGGCCGCCCGATCGATTTCCGGAACTGTCGCCAGAAAATTTCCCTCCAGCTCTCGCTGCACCTTCTGAATATCCACAATCATATCGCAGTAGCGGGAATAAGCAAAATTTGCCACAAAATTGAACACCCACCAGGCCGATTCCCAGCTAAAATGCTGGAAATCCGCTGTACCGACGGCGTAAGCTCTGGGTACCTCGCGAATGCCGCAATACATGGGTACATACACTGTACTGTAGGTGTCATCCACCCCAAACCACAGGATACCGCCAATGGGATCCGGCAACCAGGAACGCATCTGCGCCACAAACGAGAAACCGGTTTGTTGAGTTGAGGTGGCCCGTTCGTTGAAATACTTCACGCTATCCACCGTCCAGGTAAGGGGACGCCAGCGGTAAGGGAGTTTAAAAGGGCCCGCTCCCACATCCTGGGTCATATCCATGGGAGTTCCTTCGAAATGATCGCGCATCAGTTCCATCACATCGCGAACGGAGAGCTTTTTATCCGGCTTAATCCACAGGGGGAGTGGAGTACCCGAAGGGTCGCCCATCACATATTTCAAATCAAACTTTTGGGAAGGTGCTGCGCGATGGAACATAGCGTACACCCGTGCCTCGCAAAAGCGCAACGCCCCGAAATCCAGTGGTGCGTAGGTATCGGCAAAAGAGAACTCTTCATCTTTCCCCTGGAACCAGCCTTTTTCCCGGGCAAAGGAAATCACATCGCGGGCATAGAGGCAATTGTCCGGATCGTTGAGCGGAAACTGCCGAATGCGTGACTGATTGGCATGGGCAGAAATGTAACCATCCGGGATGCGCCGTGCCACCCATAGCGCCCCTTTCTGCCCTTTCCCTTTGCCAATCATTTCCAGAATCCATACTTCTTTGGGATCCGCGATGGAGAACGATTCCCCTTCGCTGCAATACCCGTATTTTTCCACCAGCTCGGTCATCACCCGAATGGCTTCCCGGGCAGTTCGTGCCCGCTGCAGGGCAATAAACATCAAACTGCCGTAATCTAACAGGCCATCGGGATTGTGCAACTCCCGCCTGCCACCGAATGTGGTCTCCCCGATGCTCACCTGATGTTCATTCATCAATCCCACCACCTGGTAGGTATGGGGTACCTGCGGAATTTGTCCCAGATAGTTCCCGGTATCCCACTCATAAATATCCAGCATTTCCCCCGGTAAATGGTCTGCTGCCGGGGTAAAATACAACTCGCCGTACAAAATGTGAGAATCCGCAGCGTAAGTAATCATGGTAGAGCCATCCGCTGTTGCGCCGCGGGTAATTAAAAAATTGGTACAGGCATTCCCAACTATGGGGGAAAAGCCAATCCAGATTATCCACAGAACCATCGCCATAATAATCATCCTGTTCATGCGCAAACTCCTGTTTCTCTTACTGCTTTTCTTTTTTCCGGACAAATAACACTGCTCCCGGTCGAAAAACAAATCAAAAAAGAAAATACTTTACCTCGATGTGCCACACTTTGTTTCCGATTGGGTTGAATCAATCAAATAATCCGGGAACCTTTGCCTTCTCCGGAGCATCTCTTTCCAGTACCTTCTTAATTTTTATTTCCATTTGCCTCATTTTTCTTTTACTTTCCAGAAAAAATTGGATTTGTACTTCGATGGGTTTTGCAAAGATTTCCTTCTCCGGTGACCAAAAATACATTCAGCGCATTCGCGATAACGACCGTTCCGTACTGGGGGATTTGTTCACCCGCCACCGAAAGATGGTGTACAAATACATTACGCGTCAGGGAGGAACCGATGCGGACGCGGAAGATCTGTTGCTGGAAGCCATCATTTTGCTGTGGCAGAAGGTGCACCACGGAAAATTTCAGCTTTCTACCCGCTTAAACACCTTTTTAATGGCGGTGGTAAAGTACAAATGGAAAGTGGAAAGAAGCCAGCGGCGACTCCATCGCACCAGCAGGAAATCCGCCCACAGAACCGTGGAAGAATTGCTTTCGCCGGAATGGTTACCGAGTCTACAGGAGGTGGAATTGGTGCGGGAAGCACTGGAAGCAATCCCCCCGGTGTGCAGACAAATGCTGCTCCTGTACTACTTCGAAGGACGGAGTTTACGCAACATCACCCGGGCACTGCATTTTAGCTCCCCTCAGGCGGTGGAGGAGCGAATTAACCAATGCATGGATCGTCTGGAAGAACAACTGAAAAACCTTCTGTTAGCAAATGGGGGCGAGTAAGGATGACCTGCGAAGAAATTCAAAAAGAAAATTTACACGAAAAATTTTTATTTAATGAACTTCGTGGTGCCGTTCTGCGGGAATACCGCCAGCACATTTCCTCCTGCTCTCGTTGCCAGAAGGATTTACGCACCCAGCAACTGCTGGTACGCAGCCTGCAGGAAATCGGGATGGACAACATGAAGGAAGAAATTCGGCGCCAGATTTCCGATTTTGGCAGCGATTTTTACCGTCCCGGTTTTAACCGAAATACCCGGGTGCTTATTGTTGTAACCCTCCTGGTACTGGCAACCACCGCTATTTATTTTGGATTTTTCCATTCCTCCAAACCCCGCTACCGGAAAAATCTGCGTCTGGAGAAATTTTTAAAGAGCTCCTCCGCTCCCAGCACCAGCGATTCGGTACTTGCACAATCCTCCCCCGTCCATTCCCGAAAGCTGGAAAAAGCGTTTCAATTACTTGAAAAAGAGAATACCTATTCCCCATCTACTTCATCGTTAACTTCATCGAAAATTCTTTTACAAAAGAAGAAAACAACTCGCAACACTTCCAGTTCAACCGTCTCCAGATCCACGGAGGATCCGCATCTCTTTTCCTTTTTCCGTGCCGCCCGGGTGGCACTTCCCGGGAAAAATCCTTCCCAATCCAGCAACGGTTCTGCCCCGGTCCCACTGTACAAATTCAAATCGGGGAAACGGTACATTCTGGTCAATCTCCACCCTGCACAGGAGGCGCTCCCCTCTGCTCCTGATTCTTCTTTACCCCGGCGCTTTCCGGTGGAAATCTTACTCAAAGATTCCGCACTGGTAGTAATGGACTGGTTTGTGAACACTGCGTTGCAAACCCTCCCCCCGGAGCAACTGGCAATTTACCAACCGGACGACCATGCGCTCCTCGTCCGCATCAACGGAGAGAACCGATATCGAATTCCTTTAAACGAAAACCGCACGGAAGCCATTTTACTGGAAAAAAATTAATTCGTTCACTTATTTACTTAATTTTCGAATCGATATGAAAAAAATTATGGTTCAAATTCTTTTACTTCTCCCTTTAACACTGGGATGGATTTTGAGTGGATGCGGTAGCCATGATTCTCCCCGGGAAAAAGCTTACATCGAATCGGTAAACCGCTGGCACGCCCAACGCATCGCCCGGCTAAAACGGAAAGATAGCTGGTTAACCCTGGCGGGATTGTTCTGGTTGCAAGAAGGGGAAAATAGTTTTGGTGCCGCACAGGATAATCGCATCCGCTTTCCTGCCGGTAAAGCAGATTCTCACATTGGGGTTTTGGTGCTCAAAGATAGCAGCGTCACCATCAGAGTATTTCCGGGGGTGGAGGTGACAGATACCCTGGGCAACCCGGTGCGGGAAGGCATTCTCCGGGACGATTCCCGGGGTAAGCCCACCATCCTAAAACACCGATCTTTATTGTTTTACATCATCAAACGGGGCAAGCGGTTTGCCGTACGCCTGAAGGACACGGAACATCCCAATTTAAAGAAATTCACGGGAATCGAGCGCTTTCCCGTGGATCCCCGCTGGCGGGTGCGCGCGGTACTGAAACCGTTCCCCACGCCCCGCACGGTGCCCATTCCTACCGTACTGGGAACCATCGTCAACGAGCCAACCCCGGGAGTGCTGGAATTTACCATCCGGAGGCAAAAGTACTATCTTACCCCGCTGGGCAAACCCGGGGATGCGGAATACTTCATTATTTTTGGAGACGAAACCAACGGGGAAGAAACCTACGGCGCCGGGCGCTTTCTGGAGGTTCCCGCACCGGATTCCTCTGGAGTCACCTTCATCGATTTCAATAAAGCGTACAACCCGCCCTGTGCCTTTACGCCCTATGCCACCTGCCCCTTACCACCGGAAGAGAACGAGCTGCCCATCCGTGTGACCGCTGGAGAGAAGAACTACCACGGCGCCTCCCACCATTCCTCAACCCTGCAAAAGAAAAGGAGACCGACAGAATGAATTACTGGTTGATGAAAACAGATCCGGACACTTACAGCTGGGAAGACCTCAAA
The DNA here is from genome assembly GCA_026991005.1 of Calditrichia bacterium. The sequence continues at coordinate 10,384 of JALXCH010000355.1, forward strand.
CGCCAGCCCGAACGTACAGACTACTGGGACGGGGTGCGGAATTACCAGGCCCGCAACCTGATGAAGCAGATGCAGGTAGGGGATCTGGCGCTGTTTTACCACAGTGTGGTCAAACCGCAAATTATTCCGGGGATTGTGCGCATTGTGCGGGCGGCGTATCCGGATCCCACCCAGTTCGATGCCACCAGCCCTTACTTCGATCCCAAAAGCAGTCCGGAAAATCCCCGCTGGGTAGCAGTGGATGTGCAGTGGGTACAGGATTTTCTTCCACCCATCACCCGCGAGGAACTCAAAGCCATTCCCGAGCTGGAGGAGATGGTTTTGTTCAAAAATTCCCGCCTCTCCATTCAACCGGTCACTCCGGCGCAGTGGGAGCTCATTCTCTCGCTACGAACTCTTCATTCGCAAAGTAAACCGTAAAGATGACCACGTAGGAAACCACATCCGACGCGTCCCTTCCCCTTTTAGAAATTACAATTCCCTTTTCCGAGGGAAATTCCCTATATTTCCATCTGTCTAAAAAGACAAGGTGGAAAAACCATGAAAGCGGAAATTATTTCCATTGGAAATGAATTACTTAGCGGAAGAACCGTTAACACCAACGCCACGTACATCGCTCAGAAGCTGGTGGAAATTGGCATTTCAGTGGGATGGGTGCAAACCATTGCCGATGCCGCCGAGGCCATCCGGGAGGCACTGGATACCGCCCTGCGGCGTGCAGACGTGGTGCTGCTCACCGGCGGGCTGGGGCCCACCCACGACGACATCACCAAAAAGGTGATTGCAGAATATTTCGGCAGCAAGCTGGTAATGAATGAAGAGATTCTGCGGGATGTGGAGGAAAAATTCCGCCGCAGGGGAATTCCCATGCCGGAGATTAATCGAGAGCAGGCGCTGGTGCCCGACAAAGCCGAGCTGATGCCCAATCCTGTGGGAACCGCTCCGGGAATGATTTTCCGCCACGATGGGAAACTGGTGTTTGTGATGCCGGGAGTGCCCCGGGAAATGAAATCCATGATGGAAAGTAGTGTGATTCCCCGCCTGCAATCGGAATGTGAAGCCTGTCGCATCCGGGTGAATCTGTTCCGCACCACCGGGATTCCCGAATCGGTGATTTATGAGAAGATTGAATCCGAACTGAAGCGCTTTTCCTCTTACGAGATTGCCTTCCTCCCCGCTTACACCGGCGTGGACATCCGTGTGATTCGCAAGGGTGCAGACATTAAAGACGAAGCCCGTTTCCAGGAATTCCAGCAGATGCTGCAAAAACATATTGGGGATTACATTTACACCTCCGATCAACGCAATCTGGAAGCTGTGGTGGGCGATTTGCTCAAGGAACGTGGCTGGACCATCTCCGTGGCCGAGAGCCTGACCGGCGGGCTGGTGCAGGATAAAATCACCAATGTCTCCGGGAGTTCCGCCTACTTTATGGGAGGCATAGTAGCTTACAGCAACGAGGCGAAAATGCAATTTCTGAAGGTGAAAGAAGCATCGCTGAAACAATACGGAGCCGTAAGCGATGTGGTGGCACGAGAGATGGCATCCGGCGTGCGGGAAGCGTTCGGGACGACCATTGCGGTTTCCACCACGGGCATTGCCGGACCTACCGGAGCCACACCCACCAAACCGGTGGGGCTGATGTTCGTCGGGCTGGCTACCGCCGATTTAGTGGTAGCACGGAAATTCCAGTTTGGGAACGACCGATTGATTAACAAACAACGGTCTGCCCAGGCCGCACTGGAGATGGTGCGCCGCGGCATTCTGGGTTTACCTCTGGATGAATAAGGGAGAAATCATGGAAACCATCCGGACTTTTATTGCCGTTCCTTTACCCGAAGCGGTTATCACCTATCTGGGGCAGCTTATTGAACACTTGCGGCAGGCGGCTCCGGAAGTGAAATGGGTAAAACCGGCCAGCATCCATTTAACTCTGAAATTTCTGGGCAATCTGAAACCGGATGAGCTGGAGCGGGTATTCCGGGGGATGGTAACCCTGTTTCGGCAGCCTCCGTCGCAATTTGAGGTTCAAACCGGCATCATCGGCGCCTTTCCCAACTTCCGGCGTCCCCGGGTGTTGTGGGTTGGTTTACAGGGGGAAAATCTTCACCAATTGCAGGAGCTCCAGCACCGGGTGGAAGAAGCTATGGCGGAGCAGGGTTTTCCCCGGGAAGATCGTTCCTTCTCCCCGCACCTGACGCTGGGGCGTATTAAATTCCTGAAGCACCAGGAGGCGTTGCAGCAAGCCATCCGGGATTGGCCGATAAAACATCTTCCGTTTCCCGTTCCGGTGGTGCAGGTGATGCGCAGCGAACTGAAACCGGGTGGGGCGGTGTATTCGGTGCAGAAAGAATTTATTCTAAGAAGAAAATTAAATAATCAATAAGTAAAATTAATTAGCAGAATAAAAAATAAATTTAAAATAAGTTTTTATATTTTTTACAAAGTTAATTTATTAAATTTTATACAGCCAAAATTAATTTAATAAAAATGAATGCCTATTTTAGTGAAATTGGAATAAGAATTTATTTAGGAGATGCAATAGAAATATTAAATCGATTACCCGAAAAAAGTATTAATTTAATTTTTGCTGATCCACCTTACAATTTATCTAACGATGGATTCACCTGTCATGCAGGAAAACGAGTTAGTGTAAACAAGGGAGAATGGGATAGAAGCAAAGGAATTGAAGAAGATTACAGATTCCATTATCAATGGATTGAAGCTTGTAAAAGAGTATTAAAACCCGACGGGACAATATGGATCTCCGGGACATATCATTCCATTTATGCCTGTGGTTTTGCTCTTCAACAACAGGGTTGGCATATAATAAATGATATTTGTTGGTATAAACCAAATGCCTCGCCTAACTTATCGTGCAGGATGTTTACTGCAAGTCACGAAACGCTTATATGGGCAAAAAAAAACAAAAAAGCAAAACACACATTTAATTACGAAATAATGAAAAATGGACAATGGAATGATGATTTTCTTAAAAAACCGAATAAACAAATGAGAAGTGTTTGGGCAATTAGTGCACCCAAAAATAAAGAGAAAAAATATGGTAAACATCCTACCCAAAAACCTGAAGAATTATTAAAGAGAATTATCTTATCATCAAGCAAAGAAGGAGATATTATTCTAGATCCTTTCTGTGGAAGCGGAACAACTGGTGTTGTAGCAATTCGATATAATAGAAAATTTGTTGGAATAGATTCAGAAAAAAAATATTTAGACGATTTAACGATACCTCGATTAAAAGATGAACTTTCTTTAAAATCACAAGATAGTTTTTTATATACAACACGCGTTCATGAGTCTAAAACAGAATACAATTTATTACCTTGAAGAAAATTATCATGGAAAGAAAAGAAGCAATCGAAAAATTACGAGAATTAATAGGAAAAGAGTTACACCAATTAGCCCAGGAACTAAATGTTACCATATATAAACATGGTAAAATTAACAAAGGTTGGGTAGGCCATGTTTTTGAAAGATATTTACAAATTCCTTTAAATTCAGCTCAGTCTCCGAATTTTGGATCCTGGGAATTGAAATCCATCCCATTAAAATTTAAAAAAGACGGTACTTTCACATTTAAAGAAACTATGGCAATAACTATGATTGATCCAATACATGTTCTTCAAAAAGAATTCGAAGATAGTCATTTACTGGCAAAACTAAGAAAAATAGTTGTTGTTGCAAGGATTGTAGGCGATACCGTTGATGATCCAAGTTATGTACACTCTGTGGTTGAGATTAATCTTGAAGGGGAAATCTATAATATTGTTAAAGCCGACTATGATTTAATTAGAGCAGTAATCAGAGAAAAGGGATTTGATTACTTATCAGGTAAAATGGGTTATTACATTCAACCCAGAACAAAAGGACCCGGACATGGTTCTAAATCAAGAGCTTTTTATGCAAGAACTCGTTTCCTGAAATTATTTATTAAAATTTAAATATACAGTATTGGCCAATTAAAAAAACAACAAAGGAAAATGGGCAAAATAAAATTAGCATCTGAATTTGATCCTCAGGCAGATTTCGTTCTGTTTAATGGGAATGTATTGAATTTATTTCAGCAGATGCCGGATAAATTTGTGAAGCTTGTGGTCACATCTCCACCGTACAACATAGGTAAACCTTACGAAGAAAAGCTGGATATGGAAGAATATGTGGCGCAGCAGGAAGAAATTATTCGGGAAAGTGTTCGAGTATTGCGCGATGATGGAAGCATCTGCTGGCAAGTAGGAAATCATGTAAACAATGGAGAAATCATTCCACTGGATATTTTACTCTATCCAATATTTAAAAAATTAGGCTTACATTTGCGGAATCGCATTGTCTGGCATTTTGGTCACGGTTTGCATGCATCTAAACGATTTTCTGGACGGTACGAAGTTATTTTGTGGTTTACAAAAACCAATCACTACACATTTAACCTGGATGCGGTAAGGGTACCTCAAAAATACCCGCAGAAAAAGCATTTTAAAGGGCCTAAAAAAGGACAGCTTTCGGGACACCCTTTAGGGAAAAATCCTTCCGACGTATGGGAGATTCCTAACGTAAAATCAAATCACGTAGAAAAAACCATACACCCCTGTCAATTCCCAATAGAATTGATTGAGCGGTTAGTCTTAGCCTTAACCAACAAAGGAGATTGGGTGTTCGATCCGTTTATTGGTGTGGGTTCTACAGCCATCGCTGCCTTAATGCACGGGCGCAAAGCCATTGGTGCAGAGATTGTTCCGGATTATGTAACTGTCGCTCGGGAACGAATTGCGTTAGCTGAGAAAGGACTTTTACGCATTCGTCCCATGGAACGTTCAGTATACGATCCCAATTCTCCCCAGAAATATGTTCCTCCTAAAACGGTCAGGATAAACCCAACGGGGGAACAATTGGATTTTCTTTTCGAAAACGAAACTAATTTGCTAGAAGAAAATTAACAAATTATGGTATATTTTAAGCGGGTTTTACAATCTTTTTCTTTATCTTTAATAATAGTGTATATTTGAACAGTTTTAATTACAACATGAACATTAAATTAAAAGATAAAAACCATAAAAAGGTTTATTTTTAAATAATAATTCGTGTTCATTCGTGTTATTCGTGGGACAAAAATAGAGGATAATCATGGCAAATGTACAGGAAGAGAAGAAGAAAGCACTCAATTTAGCCCTCACCCAGATTGAGCGCCAGTTTGGCAAAGGTTCCATCATGCGCCTGGGCGATAGAGCCAAAGTGACAGTGGATGTTATTCCCACTGGTTCCATTTCGCTGGATTACGCGCTGGGTATCGGAGGAATTCCCCGTGGGCGCATCATCGAAATTTACGGGCCGGAGTCTTCCGGAAAAACCACCCTGGCGCTTCATATCATTGCCGAAGCACAGAAGATGGGTGGTCTGGCAGCCTTTGTGGATGCCGAGCATGCCCTGGATCCCACCTACGCCAAACGCCTGGGGGTGGATACGGTAAATCTGCTGGTTTCTCAGCCCGATACCGGCGAGCAGGCGCTGGAAATTGTGGAAACCCTGGTGCGCAGCGGCGCCATCGATGTTATCGTCATCGATTCGGTAGCGGCTTTGGTACCCCGCGCCGAACTGGAGGGCGAAATGGGCGACTCCCATGTGGGACTTCAGGCACGACTCATGTCCCAGGCACTGCGGAAACTCACCGCCACCGTGAGCAAATCCAATACCTCGGTCATTTTCATCAACCAGTTGCGGGAGAAAATTGGGGTGATGTTCGGTAATCCCGAAACGACCACCGGTGGCCGCGCACTGAAATTTTACACCTCCATCCGGCTGGATATTCGCCGCATCGCCTCCATCAAAGATTCCGAACACACCATCGGAAATCGTACCCGGGTGAAAGTGGTAAAGAACAAACTGGCTCCTCCCTTCCGGGAATGCGAATTCGACATCATGTACAATGAAGGTATCTCCAAAGAAGGCGATTTGCTGGATCTGGCGGTGAAACTGGGTATTGTGCAAAAGAGCGGCACCTGGTACTCGTTTGGCGAAGAGCGTCTGGGGCAGGGACGCGAAAACGTGAAGAACTTCCTGAAAGAGAACACGGAATTTCGGGATAAAATCGAAAAGCTGGTACGTCAGAAATTAGGGTTGATTCCCGAAGAGAAAGCCGCTGCGAATAACGGGAAAAACGGCAAATAAGCATCATGCCCACCATTCTGGCCATGCACATGCGACGGGGTCGGCCCGAACGTTTTGTTGTGACCACCGACGAGGAACAGGAGTTCATGCTGACCCCGGAAATTGTGCTCAAACACGGCATTGCTCCCCGGAAAGAATTCAGCGACGAGGAATTTCTGCAAATTTTAGAGGAAGATGCCCGGCGGCAGGCTAAAGATCAGGCATTGCGTTACCTGAGCATCCGTCCCCATAGTCGCCAGGAACTTTCTCGTAAACTACGAGAGAAAGGATACCGTAAGGACGTGGTGGAAGCCACCCTGGCAGATCTGGAACGGCTGGAGCTGGTGAACGACGAGCAGTTTGCCCGTCTGTTTATTCAGAACGAACTCCGGTTACGCCCTACAGGACGGGCGATGCTCAGGCAAAAACTGCTAACCCGGGGAATTCCCCGGGAAATGTGCGACAACCTGCTGGATGAACTCTTCCCCGAGGAGCTGGAACGGGAGTTTATTCGCCAGCTTGCGGAAAAATTTCTGAAGCACAAATCCCACCTCACCCCTGCCAAACGCCGGGAGAAATTGGTGCGCTTCCTGCAGGGGAAGGGGTTTTTGTGGGAACACATCCGCGAAGTGCTGGGACTGGCTGAAGATTAATCGACGTAGCCAGCAATTCTTCTTCTTTTCAGGATGTTTCCTTTAATCTCAACTTTTTTATAACAAATATTATTTGTCGTTCCTAGGTAAATCCGTTTTCAATTGTCCCTTCGGGACAAACATTTTTTTGTTGGCACCAATTTTCTTGGCCCGAAAAAGCCGGGTGCGGAATGACAATCAGCATGTCATTGCGAGCGGAATGTAATGGAGCGAAGCAATCCTTAACATTTTGGAAGAGATTGCTTCGTCTCCCGCCAGTGCGGGATCCTTGCAATGACAACCCTGAACACAAGTGTCCCGTAAGGGACGGAATGCCCATAGCCCACAAATTCGATTTGTGGGAAAAATACCAATAAAAAATTTTCCCGTCCCGTAAGGGACAGAATGAAATTTATTGCAACAATCTTATATCATCCCGGAAACAACCCTAATTTTCCCTTCGAGACAACATTTCTGCCGGTTGGGTTTTTCTGTGGAAATCAAATTCACACCCCCACATTCGTTCCTCCCAAAGGGAGTTCAAAATCAATTTGTTTATGCCGCATAATTCGCTTATTTTTTTCCGAAATACGGTGGGAAACAGATGTTCATCGAAAAACTGAATCGCCTGATAAAAACCAAAGATTCCCTGGTATGTGT
>JALXCH010000356.1 GCA_026991005.1 Calditrichia bacterium
ATAAATTACTATGTGAACCAATTTAATAAATAGATAAATATGAGAATCCATTTCATCATTAGAATATTCTTTTTTATTTTACTTTCGTTAATCTTCTTATCCTGCTCCGGTAATCCGGTTGATAATTTAATTAATCGTAATTCACTGCCCGATAATTCCGACAAAGTGACCATCCACCAGGGAGTGTGGGGAAATGTGTGGTTCTGGGAAGGGGATTTTATGCCTGGCATAATAAATTCATGTGATGGTAAAATTACACCTGTGGTTAGAGATATTTATGTATATCAGGCTACACGATATGATTCGGTAGAGATTGACAGTGTCCGCCGTGTTTTTGTAAGAAACATCCATTCCCGCCTCGTGGCCAGGATAAAATCGGATAATGAGGGATTTTTTCAGATTGCTTTACCTGTGGGTAAATACAGTTTCTTTGTTAAAGAAGATTCTCTTTTCTTTGCCAACGAGGTGGATGGCGAAGGATATTTGATGTCGGCAAAAGTCACCCGGAATAAAGTGACAAAAAGGCAAATTGACATTAATTATAAAGCGGCGTTTTAAAACACCCGTTCCATGTAAGCACCGATTATCCCCGACAGGAAAAAATGTGGTACAGAACAAATCCCGCCAGAAGGGTTAAATACACCCACAGGAGCAGAGAGCGATATTCCTGGAGGAGGGATTGAGCGCTTTCCCGCACAAAATAAAATAGCGTAAATAAAGCAGCCAGCCAGAGGATGACCCCGATTAAATTCCCTGCCAGGAAGCGCCAGGGGGAATATTTGTGCCATCCCAGCCAGACAGCCAGGGGATTGCGAACCCCGTACAGGAAGCGAAGAAAAAGCACCAGCGCAAACAACGAACGCTTCTGCTGGTAAGGCTGTATTTTTTGCTGCCAGTTCCGGGGAAGCACTCGGCGCAGGATATGGTGGCTATGGTAACCCAGTGCATAATAGAATTCAAAGGATAAAAAGGAGAGGGTTCCGGCCCAGGCTAAAATCAGAAACCACTGTCCGGGAGCATCAGAAAACTGCAGGAGCCAGAACAGAAGGGCCACCTCGCCTTCGGCGATAAATCCCAGAATGAACGGCCAGGAATGCGCCAGAAACTCCATGACCTGCCCTTATTTTTCTCTTTTTTGAACCGGCGCGTGCCAGGATGCGGTTTCTATTCCCCACGAAGTGCTTTACGAATGAATGCTCCGCCTATCACCGCATCATCCTGATAAAATACCACCGATTGCCCGGGGGTAACGGCGCGCCGGGGCTCATCAAATTCGATGCGGATGGTATCTGCACCGGTCTGATACACCGTTCCGGGAGCACCCCGATCGTTGTAGCGAATTTTAACGTGCGCGCGGAGGGGTTCCTCCAGACGAGCATATTTCATCAGATTCAGGCCGGTGGCCTCCAGACCATCTGCCAGCAGATGATGTTTCTCCCCAATCACCACCAGATTCCGCTCGGGAACCAGATCGACCACATACATGGGTTTGCCCAGTCCCACACCAATGCCTCGCCTCTGCCCGATGGTGAAAAACGGATACCCCTGGTGTCGCCCCACCACCTGGCCATCGGTAGTCACAATGCTCCCTTCTGGAATTTCCTCCACATGCTCACGCAAAAATCGGCGGTAATCGTTGTCCGGAATAAAGCAAATCTCCTGGCTTTCCGATTTGTGGGCGGTGCGTAACCCGAGTCGCCTGGCGATGTCCCGAACCTCTTCCTTGGTTAAATCCCCCAGAGGGAAGAGAGTATGCGCCAGACTATCCTGGCTGAGTCCCCACAAAGCGTAGCTCTGATCTTTCTCTGCATAGCGACTGCGCAACAGCACGTATCGGTTGGTCTCTTCGAAATACCGGATGCGTGCGTAATGTCCGGTAGCCATGAACCGGGCATCCAGTTCCCGCGCTTTTTCCAGAAACGTCTGCCATTTAATAACGGTATTGCAAAGTACACAGGGATTGGGGGTGCGACCCCGCATGTATTCTTCAATAAAATTCCGGATTACCACCTGATGGAATTTTTCTGTGAAATCGAACACGTAATGGGGAATTCCCAGTTGATGACAGACGATGCGCGCATCCGTGATGGCATCCAGGGAGCAGCAACTGCTCTCCAGATTGACATTCCCGCCTACCTCATCGAAATTCCAGAGCTTCATGGTGGCGCCAATCACTTCGTATCCCTGCTCCACCAGCAGCGCTGCAGCTACGGAGGAATCCACTCCCCCGCTCATGGCTACCACCACCCGCTGTTTATGAGATATTTTATTCATATTCCTGACAAATATTTGTGATTGAATCTTAAATATTTAAACCAATATTTTTAAAATAATGCTAATTAATTCAATAATATCGCATAAATTATCGGTTGTGCGCAAACAATGAGCGAATATCCATATTTAAAAAATTACCATACCACATCATTCTGAGCTCTGCGAGAGCAGGGTGAAAAATCTCTCCTGCGGTAGCAGGACGAAGAATCTCTTTGGGGCCATTGTCCATTAACTCCGGAAATTCCAGAATCGGCCTTTCCTTTCCCATAATTGATATTCGCACAAGGGAAGATTAATCACCATTTTAAATAGGTTCTTAAAAGAACAACTCAATTCCCCCGTTTTTCATTTCCCCGGTGTTACCAGCGTTTTGGGGAAATGAAGTGTTTTATTCCACCACATACCCGCCTGCACGCAGAGTCTGAATCAATCGCCAGGCCTGCCGAAAGTCTTCCAGTTTAAAACCCAGCCGGGGATCCAGTTGCACCGGTTCTCCCCGCTCCAGTTCTTCCAGTGTTACCCAGATGGCATCGCTATGTTCCGATGACAAACGAAACTCACCACCCGTTACACGAACCAGATAATCAATGGAGAGCAGCGGGCGCCCTTTCCATTGGCCAAACCACACCGTAACGGGTGCCACCACTTCAATCTCAAACCCGGTCTCTTCGCGGATTTCCCGTTTCAATCCTTGGACTGGGGGTTCATCCCGTTCCAGTCGGCCTCCGGGAGGAGCCCAGATGGCCGGTTCGGTGGTGCGTTTTAGCAGAAGGAATTTGTTGTTCCGCAGGATGTAAGCAATCACTGCGACTTTATGGGTGTAATATTGGTGCTCGCTCACCGTTTCATCCTCTTTAAATTCCAAACGCTTCCCGGATTTCGGGAGGGATAGGAATGGGTTTTCCCTGCAAATCGGTAAACACCCAGGTTACCTCGGCGCGAGCAGCCAGCCGCTCTTTTTCCAGTTGGAAAATTTCCTGCACAAACGTGCCGCTGCTGCGGCGGGCATCTTTCGTCCAGGTGCGAATTTCCACCGGATCTCCCATAAACAACGGGTATTTATACTCAATGTCGATACGACGAATGACCACCAGATACCCCCGTTGCTTCATCGTATCCAGCGTAAACCCCATTTCCATCAGGGCTTCCATCCGTCCAAATTCCAGATAGTTCAGATACACCGCATTATTTACATGGCCGTAGGAATCACATTCATAACTGCGTACTTTAAGCCGGGTTTTAAACATTTTTCCAGTTGCTTCCATCGTTCTCTATCCTTTGATATTTGCAGATTTCAAATTTACGGTGAAAAGAGTCCAATACCAACTGCCGGGAAATTTCTTGCACCCTCTTTCTTCAAAATTCGATTTTTTCGCTGGCTATTTATTTATTAACTTTGCGACGGACTGAACAAATGGAGAAAACTATGGGAATCCGATTTACTGAAGAGTATCCGGAAGTAGGCGCTGCCTTTAGCATGAATGTGACGAAAATTTTGTACCAGGGAAAAAGCGATTTTCAAAAGATTAGTGTGATTGAAACGACTCATTTTGGGCGGGTGTTACTGATTGATGATCTGGTGATGCTTACCGAGCGGGACGAATTTGTGTATCACGAAATGATTGCCCATGTTCCGCTGTATGTGCATCCCGAGCCGCGCCGGGTGCTGGTAATTGGCGGTGGCGATGGCGGTACGGTGCGCGAACTGGTGCGGCATCCCGAAGTGGAACATGTGGATCTGGTGGATATCGATCGCATGGTCTCCGAGGTGACCATGAAGTATATCCCTTCGGTAGCCAGCAAACTGCTTTCGGAAAAGGTGAGCTGCCATTATGAGGATGGAGTGGCTTACGTAAAAAATACTACCAACAGGTACGATGTCATCATTGTGGATTCTACCGATCCCATTAGTGTGGGCGAGGGGTTGTTTACACGCGATTTTTATCGGGATTGTTTGAACCGCCTGAACGAAGATGGTATTCTGGTGAATCAGGCGGAGTCTCCCGCCTATACAGGGGATTGGGTGCAGGGAATTGCCCGCAAATTGAAAGATGTTTTCCCCTCGGTCTTCTTCTACCAGGCGCATATTCCCAGTTATCCTTCCGGGCACTGGTTGTTTGGTTTTGCCAGCAAAAAGTACCATCCATTAAACGACTTCAGAGAAGAGAAATATTATCAGCACCAGCTTTCGCTGCGCTATTACAATAGCGATATTCATTTTGGTGCATTTGCTTTACCCAATTTTGTGAAGGTATTGATAGACCATGCCTGAGCATCTGGTGCGAAATGCTGTGTACGAAGGCTGCACCGCCGGTTTTCAGGAAGCCCGGGTGGTGTTGGTGGGTGCAGGCTGGGATGGCACGGCCAGTTATCGTCCCGGTTCCCGCTTCGCCCCCATCGCTCTGCGCAGCGAAACAGTGCTGGCTCAGGAGAATTACAGTCCCTATTTCCAGCAGGATTTAAGTGAATTGCCCGTGCACGATGCCGGAGATGTGGACATCCCCTTTGGCAATAAGGAAGAAGCACTCCGTCGCATCGAGCAGACGGCGAGCTTTCTGGTCGATTCCGGGAAGATTCCTGTTTTTATAGGAGGGGAGCACCTGATTACCCTCCCCGCCGTCCAGCCGCTGCTTCGGAAATACCCGAATCTGGTGGTGGTGCAGTTGGATGCCCACCTGGATTTAATGGATGTGCTTTTCGGAGAGCGCTTTTCCCATGGCACAGTGATGCGCCGTATTTACGAGAAAATTGCCGGGGATGGTCGCATCTTTCAGGTAGGGATTCGCAGCGGCAGCCGGGAAGAATATCAATTTGCGGCTGCCCACACTCGGCTGTTTCCCTTCACCCTTCGGGATTTTGTTTCCGAAATTTCCCAACTCATCGGAAAACCGGTGTATTTAACCCTGGATGTGGATGTATTTGATCCGTCACTGATTCCGGGAACCGGCACCCCCGAAGCAGGAGGCATTTTCTTCCCGGAGTTCATGGAGCTGCTTCAGGCAATGCGACCGCTGAACATTGTGGGTGCCGATCTGGTGGAACTGGCACCTCCCATCGATCCGACTAACACCTCCACCATCGTTGTTTCTAAAATTCTGAGGGAATTACTCATTGCTCTGGCCGGGAAAAGGGAGGAGGGGGAATAGGGGGAATAGGGTAAATAAGGG
>JALXCH010000357.1 GCA_026991005.1 Calditrichia bacterium
AAAGCCGGATGCGGGAAATCCGCACGTCCGGTTTGACGAGGGGAAAGGCGAATGTAAAGGAATTCCCTTTACATTCCCTTTTCTACTCTACTGGTTAAAAACAACACAGGAGGTTTACCATGCAACGATTTTCCATTTTTCTCATTCTCTTTTTGATGTTCTTCGGCGGATTGCAGGCGCAGGACGCCCAGAAGCTGCTGGCTAAAGCCGATTCCGTACTCAACGCTCCCAACGACGAAAAAGCGGTGCTGAAGATGGTGTTGATTGACAAAAATGGGAACGAGAAGCACCGGGTGGCGGAATTCCTGCAAAAGAAAGAAGAAAAACGCATCATGCGCTTTACCGCCCCGGCAGATCAGAAGGGCATCGCCTTCCTGAGCCTGCCCGGGGATGTGCAGTACCTCTACATGCCCGCTTTCCACAAAGTGCGGCGCATTGCCTCCCACGTGAAAAACACCAAATTCGCCGGTACGGACTTCACCTACGACGATTTGAGTTCCTTCAAATATGCCAAAGAATTCAATGCCCGGCTGCTGGAAACCACCGACCAGTTCTGGGTGCTGGAATTGACTCCCAAGCCCGGTGTGAAAAAAGACTACGGCAAGCTGAAAATGTGGCTGCGCAAGGATAACTACTATCCCGTTAAGGTGGAATTCTACGACAAAGCGGGCAACCTCTGGAAAATCATGGAGCGCCGCCAGGTCGTAAAGGTGGGTAAGTACTGGGTCTCCAAAGAGATGGAGATGAAAGACCTGAAAGAGCAGCACACCACCCGCATGCTGCTGGAGGATATTCAATTCGACATTGGACTGGCGGACAGGATTTTCTCCAAGCGATACCTCAAGAGGGGGAAGTAACAAATTCCAAATGACAAATAACAAATCCCAATTTTCAAAAAACAAATTTCAAATTCCAAATAACAAAAAACAAATCACAAAGGACAAATTCCAAATCACAAAGGGGAAATTCCAGATGACAAATCACAAATTTCAAAAAACAAATGACAAATCCCAAATGGTAAAGGAGAAATTCCAAATGACAATTAACAAATGAAAAATCCCAAATTTCAAATCACAAATTACAGGGAAATAGCGATGAACAGAGGGGAATTGCTGGTAGAGGAGGTCGGGAAAAATAAAATGGGTGCAAAATTTCATTATGGATTGAAAATATTGGAGGTGAAAATGAAAAATCTCTGGTTTGTGTTCATCGTTCTGTGGCTGGCGACGGGGTTGCTGGCGCAGGTGAATATAAACGGAAGCATCATGACTTACAACCGGGTGCGTTTGCAACAGGACGGTAAAATCACCTGGAACGAAAATCGGCTAAATCTGAAGTTTGAGGGGAATCCCTCCGAGCACGTGCACTATTACGCCAATTTGCGCTTTCGGGGATTTGGTTTCCCCACTGCCACCAGTTCGGAGGAGCTGCAACTGCGGGAGAAAAATCGTGCTTATCCCTGGGGAATGGAATTCCGGGAAGCGTACGTGGATATTTACGGTTTTCTGACGGACAATCTGGATGTGCGCATTGGGCGCCAGCGCATTGCCTGGGGTACGGCAGACCGGCTCAATCCCACCGATAATCTCAATCCCGACGACCTGGAAGACCTGTTTAACTTTGGTGCCCACTTCGGCAGCAACGCCATCCAGGCCAATTACTATCTGGGCGATTACACCCTCACCGGGGTATTCATTCCCGTTTTCCAGCCGGCGGTGTTGCCCTACGGGGACTGGGCCCAGGCTTTCGTGCCTCAATTCGAGGTTCCACCCGGTTTTTCTATGGGCCAGGTCACGAATCGGATTATCTTACCGGAGCACAAACTCTCGCAATCCTCCAGCTTTGCTTTTAAACTGGCGGGAAACTGGTTTAACACCGATTGGTCCATTAGTTACTACAACGGACGGGACGATTTACCACTGGTAACCCGTCAGGAGGTTCAAATGTACTCCAATCCGCCTGTGTTTTCTGTGGATATGGAGATGCAATATCCGCGCATGCAGGTCATTGGCGCCGATCTGGCGGGTTCTCTGGGCAGCGTTGGGGTATGGGCGGAAGGGGCTCTGTTCCTGCCGGAAAGAATGTACCTGACCACCATCTCCCCTTCAATGCAGCCCTATCCTCCCGTAATTATAGAAAAATCCGTAGCCCTGGATGACCAACCTTATTTCAAATGGGTGGTGGGCGGTGATTACACATTTAAAAATGGCTGGTACGTGAATGCTCAATTCCTGCACGGTTTTTTGCACGAACGCGGTAGTGCGGAATTGAACGATTATTTACTGGCTCGCGTGGAAAAGAAATTCATGCACGACGCATTAAAAATCGTGCCTTTTGGAGTAGCGGTGGCCATTCCGGAGTGGAAGGATATATCCAATAATTACGGGATTGCCGGAGGACCGGAGATAGATTACTATCCCTTTGATGCTCTGGAAATTGCTCTGGGAGCGTACCTGATCGAAGGTAAAGGCGACAACATCTTCAGCCGCATCAAAGATTTCGATGAAGGATTCCTTAAAGTGACCTACGAATTTTAACTCAAACCTATTCCCATACTCCCCGGCACTTTTTGCCGGTGTCAGGTGAAAGTCCCGGGGAGGGGATGGGTTTACGTTTGCCACAATGAATCCAGTAAAAACCGCAAAAATCTACCATTTCTTAAATTCACTAAGAACTGATTTCCAATTATTTCCTTTCATATTTTTTAATCGAGAATTTAAATATCCCCTGTACCACAACAGATAAATAAAAAATCGGAATACCAGACACCCAGGAATTAACCGAAGATTTTTCTTAAGAGATATTTTTTGTGGTGAAACGGGCAATGCTTCGGACTACTACATCAGGTTAATGAAATTCATCGCCCTGATTGCGCTGGAGATAGAGAACTTTTGTTCTATTTGCACAGAGTATTGAAATTCTTATTTTTCCGGCACTTCGTTCTAATTGGCAGATGGCCTAAATTGTTGGGCAAATAAATGGAATTATTCTTTTTATCAGATTAACGAGCAAAATAGTCCTGTCTAAATCTTTCCTCTTTTCCTAACTTAAAATTCCCAGAAACTTTTTTTATTTTTTTAATTATTTTCTTTGATTTTTAAATTTTTTTTCTTATAATGTCATAACAAAGGACAAATATATCATACTTCCAGAAATATTCGGGAGTGAGAGCGTTTATGGAAGTAGCCAGGTTTGAGCTTGGGTTAAAAGTTTATAATTCTTTTTCCCTTCCGCAATTTAAAGGTTCCACTTTTCGGGGGAAGTTTGGGCATGTGCTGAAGCGGACGATTTGTTTACAAACACATCGGGACTGCGAGCGGTGCGATTTGCGGGAGACTTGCCCCTATCTGTACCTTTTCGAGACGAAATCCCGGGAAAATCAGCAGGTGGTGCGTCCGTTTGTTATCGAGCCGCCCCTTACTGAACGACGGTACATTCCCAGGGATTCTTTTCTGTACCTGCACATTATCTTATTTGGCAAAGCTATCGACTATTTCCCCTATTTTCTTTATTCCTTTCGGCGAATGGGTGAAGAAGGAATTGGTGAGGATCGCGGATATTACCGGATTGCCACCGTCCGGGTGGTGGATGGGGATGGTAAACGAACAGAAATTTACGATGCCCAACAGGAGCGGTTACAAACTCATTTTCCTCGAATCAATCTGGATGATTTTACGGTGAGGTTCATTCCTCAAATCACGCTGGAATTCATTACTCCCGTGCGCATCTATATTAAAAAGCAGCTTCAGACGGAGCTTCCTTTTCCGGTGCTGTTGCGTGCTATTCTGCGGCGTTACCGCAGTTTGCAATACTTCCATGGGAATGGTGCGGTGGAGCGGTATCCCATTGATTGGGAAGAAGCCGAGCGCGTGGAGGTGGTGCATCAGGATTTACATTTTCGGCGCACGCAGCGATATTCCAATCGGCAGAAGGCGCCATTGTCCATTTCCGGGATGGTGGGGCGCATCACTTACCGTGGCAACCTGGGCACCTTCTGGCCCTGGATTAAAATGGGCGAATACCTCCACATCGGCAAAGGCACCGTGTTTGGGTTGGGGGGGTATATGGTGGTGGGGTGAGCTAATGAATACAAAAGGATATCATTATGAAAATGGAGATTAAACTGAAAACTTTGACCCCATTATGGACAGGCGGCGTGAATGGCACAATGGATCGCATACATGAGACGGGGATTATTGGTTCATTACGCTGGTGGTATGAGGTGATTGTTAGAGGATTAGGAGGTAGTGCCTGTGACCCGACCCATCGTGCTTGCTTTTTTGACATAGAAAAGTATCGCAAGAGCAATCAAGTTGATGAACGAGTTCGTTTAAAAGAAGCAGGTCTTTGTGATGTCTGTCAAATTTTTGGTGCTACTGGTTGGCAGCGAAGATTCAAATTGAAAATAAAGGAGGCTCAAATTTCGTATATCGAAACAGAAGGCCAAATAAGGGCTAAACGTTCATATCGAAATCGAAAGGGGGAAATTCGTATCCCAACCTGGTATTTTCCTCATCCTGCTAGATCAGGAAATTTCAATATTCACATTCAGAGTTTGTTTCCTGAGTTTCAGTCTTCAATTATTGTGGGACTTTTTCGTTTAATCTCTTATTGGGGATCTTTAGGGACAAAAGCGCAAATGGGATTTGGAATCGTTGAGATGGCAGATGATGTCAATATTGATTTTAGTCTTAATTGGATTGATGCTATATCAGGTCAAAATAATTATTCATCTTTACCTTCATTAAAAAACATTTTTTCTTGTCATATAAAACTAGATAATGCTACTACCCAAGAAACTTTCAATATCAAATATGATATTCGTCGTTTGTTCTCCAGTGACAAAAACTTGCGTCATTTTATCATGGGAACTGTTACAGGAAAACGAATAGGAACTAAAATTAAAGTCTCGAGACCATATAGTGATGGAAAAATACGCATTTGGGGGTGGATCCCAGAAGAGGCTAAAGAATACGACGATATATGGAGTAGAGAAAAAATACTCAATAAAATTTATAATTTACTCGATACAAATTACCAAATTATTAATTGGCGGGAAATGAACTCTCCGAGAGATACAATATTACCTAACTGCAATAATCCAAAATATTTTCTTGAAAGCCTGCTTAAACTGCAAGAGGAAACAAATGAGAATTGAATATTTAACATTCCAATTTGACAAAATTTACCCTAAAGTACTGGAATTAGTGAGTGCATCCGAGAATTTGGAAGCTGCAAGAAAAAAACGTGATAAAAAATCCAGGAAGATTGCTGAGAATAGAATTAATAATGTGACTCGAGATATAGTTGGAATCGATCCTCACATCTCTTTTTTATTAATTAAATCAATTTTTCCCAAATTAGAAGTTCACATTAGAGAGAATTGGTCACCAGATAAAGATGACAATTTTCTGTATTTGAAAAAAGTAGGTGTTTTTCAAAGTCTTCCTGAAATAGAAAATTTACCCCCTTGTTCCTGGACAATCCACATACCTTTCATTTTGCAGAAACCTTACATCAGCCAGGACGACACCGATTTCTATATCATCGATAATCCGGTAAAAAAAGAATGGGTTTTTAAAGTACCTTATGTAGCGCCCAGTCAGTGGAAAGGTGCTTTACGAGCTGCTATGCGAAAATTAAAAGGATACTCAACATTTAAACAGGAAGCCAATGATCAGCAGATGGTAAGACTGTTTGGCAATGCAAACAATGAAGATAACGAATTTAGTTCAGGCTGTTTATTTTTTTATCCTACTTATTTCAACCGCATTGGGCTGGAAGTTATCAACCCTCACAAACGAGATACAGGGGTAGGTAAGCAGCCTATTTATTTTGAGTGTGTACCGATAGGTACCGAAGGGCAATTCACAGTTTTGTATGCACCATTGCACGGAAAGATAAATAAGGGAATCTCAGAAAGCGATTTTGTAGCCGTTGCAAAAGGTATTGAAGCAATGCTAACAATATACGGTTTCGGTGCCAAAACCAGCAGCGGATTTGGGGTGGCAGATGTTGACCCTGATAAAGCAATTGTTAAACCCCAGGAAAAGAAAAAGACCTGGCTGGAAGTGTGGAGAGAAAAAGTATGATCGAGTTAAAAAAATTAGCAAAACATCAGAAAGATATTTTATTGGCCGAGATAGCGGCGTGGTTGCATGATGTGGGGAAATGCACAGATGCTTTATTTCTACCGGATGGGTTAGGTTTTAAAGCTGAGAGATGTAAAGACAAACCACAAGTTAATCCCCATAAGGCTGTTTTCTCTCCTGATGAATTAAAAAATCTACCATATTGGAATAAACTATCTCCTCAAAGAGGGCAGTGTGCTCGGCTCGAAGAAGCTAAACACCGCACCGCAGTATGGAGAACTTTAAAGAGATTGGGGTTAAAAATACCTGATTCGACCATTTCATTTTCTAAAACTAAGCAGATTCAAATTAGGGAACTTATTCTTTGGGGCAGACCTTTAGTAAGTGATAAATATAATGCCTTCCAAAATATACTAGATGAAGATTTAAATCATCTCGCAGCAATCCTCGGTAGAGCCCATGCATGTGCACACATGGAAAAAGAAAAAGAGGCTGATGGCGGTCAATCAAATTGTATCGAAACGCCTTTTGGGTTTATTGCTAAAATTTATCAAAAATTAGATGAAAAGTTAAAAATGGTTTTTTCAGCATTATCAGTAGATAACAGAAATAGAATTGAAATTATTCAAAATAATTTTATTGAAGCACCGGGAGATACCCGCAGACCAATTAACGAAGTCACTTTATGGGATTGGTCATCAACTGTGGCAGCTCTTTATAAATCCGAGATTTCTCGTTGTGTTTTACTTGATGAAAAACGACTACCTCAAAACCTGAAGTGGAAGCTGCTCAATATCCGGTTTGATGGTCTCTCATTTTTATTTAAAAATGCCCAAATTCCAGACATGCTTGCCCGCTACGAACTTCTAAAAAATGCTCTCAATAAAGTACAAGATCTACTAGAAGAATCTTATCCGTTGGGCTTGGAAATGTATCGAGATGAAAATGGAAGCCTTTTCGTTGTACCGGATATTGATAACTTATTGGAAAATGCAAAAAATGAAAACAACGAATCTCTTAAAAGTTTGATTATTAGTGATTTTAATAAAGGTTCAGTAAAAGCAAATGTTCAACTACGAATTGAAGGGGAAATCATTCCTGCGGTTGAACTCTCTGAATCTTGGGATGGGATAGAAAAATTACCTCCGGTTGGGGAGTATTTAAAAAAGCCCTTAGAATTGGAAGTTGACCCTAACAAAGTATCGAATTGGTGGTATAAGGTTAAACCCGAAGAGCTGTGTACCGTTTGTGGTCTGCGACCGCAAGGACCTGATCCCAAAGCCAAGTCGAGAAATGTTTGTAATGTTTGTGAAGAACGAAGGGCCGACCGTTCCGAAGATTGGGTGGCTAACCTTGGAAAAACTACAATCTGGGTAAACGAAGTAGCCGATGTGAACGGAAGGTATTTTTTATTAGTTGGAGCGTTTGACTTGGAAAAATGGTTGTCAGGCGACCTAGTTTATTCATTGGCCGTGAGGAATCCAGAGAATGTATCTGCTAAAAGCTATGAAAAAATTGCCAAAAATCCATCATTTGCCCGAATGCGTAGGATTTGGGAAACTACACGACAGTTCTGGCAGGAAGTTTTACCCACAGACGAAATGTATAATTTTAGAGAATCTTTAGTAGCAAAAGTTCTTGGCGAGAGTGGCCCAAGACTTGCTTTACGAGGAAAAATTACCGATAGGGAAGGAAGACCTAAAAAGCCGGGATATTTTCACACCTATGAATTGGTCACCGAAAAAAGACACAAGCTCAGTGTTGTCTGGGATGCAAACAAAAAAAGATTTATTTCAGTAGATAATCTTGTATACGTAGCTCGGATTATCGGAAAACATTTACCTAAAAGAGATGAAAAGAAGAAAGATGAAGAATATTACGAAAAGTTAAACAAATGGGTAGCGACAGAATTGAAGCAGGTTTTTCAGGGTAAACTAAAAATAGAAGAACCCACCGGATATGGAGTAACCAATAAAGAATTTGGAACCCTTGAGGTCGAAGGTGTTCCAGAAATTATTGAAGGATCAGGTTTCATACCAGCCATCCCCATCCTCGCTGAACCCAAAACATTTATGGCACTGCTCCCGGCCAATAAAGCACTTGATATAATCAAAGCCATCAAAGAGAAATACGAACGCGAGATGGGCAAGGTACGTAATCGATTACCTCTGCATTTGGGTATTGTTTACGCGCACAGACGTACCCCACTGCGTGCCGTGATTGATGCGGGGCGGCGTATGCTCCAACAATCTTCCCAACCCGTGGGCTGGAAGGTAACCACTATAGAGGAAAAGAATATCGATGATGGAGACCTTTTACCGCAACGTTTCGATACTGACCGGAATGGTCAGTTTAAAAAATGGTTTGAAATCAGCCTGAAAAGAAATGGTAGTTCACTAACATGGTACATCCCGGCTGTTATGGGCGATGGCAAAACCGATGATCATTGGTATCCTTACGTTTTCCTGGATACTACCCCTGAACCGAGTGATAGAACTCGATATTTTAAAGCTCCCAATCCCTGGAACAAAAATGAAGAATGTTGGCTGGTCCATGCCGGTGAATTGAAAGAAGGTGACAAGGTTTACTTTACACCTGCTACCTTTGATTTTGAATGGCTGGATGTCTCCGCCCGGCGGTTTGAAATCGCTTATGAAAAGGAGAATGGCCAACGAAAAGAGCGGTTAACTCGACCTTATTTGTTGGATGAACTGACCGAATTAGATGAAATATGGGAAGCTCTCTCCACTCATCTTACTAAAAACCAGATTTACGCCATTCGCGATACCATCGAGGATCGCCGAAAAGAGTGGCAACCCGATGAAAATGATTTAAAAGAAAATGACGGCATGTTCTGGCAATTCTGCCGGGATGTGCTTTTAAATGCCAATTGGAAAAATGAGCCATGGCCCAAAAATGAGCGAGATAAGTGGTTAAATAAATGGGCAACATACGCCGCCCGCGGGTGGCTAACTGATGTGGTGGAACTCCATTTCCATATCATAAAAGAAGAGATTGAAACTAAGCAAACTGAAGAGGTCACAACATGAGTCAATTTGAAACTATACGCTATGTAATAATGACCGTCGATCCTGTGCATGTGGGCACCGGTGGCATGCGTTTAGGGCGGGTAGATAACAGCATCGTTCGGGAGCCGGGTACCAATTTGCCCAAAATTCCCGGTACCGCGTTGCACGGCGCAATCCGTCAATATGCGGCATACCGATATGGTAAATCCAGGTGCGCAGGACAGGGACAGGGCAATGGGAGTAAGCACTGTGGTCAACCTACCTGCCCGATATGCTACACCTTTGGTTTTACCAAGGGTGAAAATACAGAACAAGCTCATTCCGGGGTGGTTTCTATTGGTGATGCACGAATTTTGTTATTCCCGGTATATTCTATGGCCGGGCCGGTGTGGGTAACCTGCCCATTGGTTGTGAATGATGTCTTTAAGGATGCCAATGTATCTAAAATTGAAAAGGGGAAAGCTGCTTGGAATAACATTACCGACCAGGGGTATTTGAATCTAGGTTGGCTGATGGTGGAAAAAACTGATACTAGTTGGTCACCGCCCGATGTATTAACACAAGAACTTCCAGATCCGGTAAAAAATCGCATCGTATTAATTTCCAATGAATTGTTTTCTCAGGTGGTAAATAGCAATCTGGAAGTGCGTACATCGGTGAGTATTAATCCAGAAACTGGTGCTGCTGAAGAAGGTGCACTATTCACTTATGAGGCTATACCGAGGGCTACATTCCTGTGGTTTGATGTGGTGGTGGATGATTATCGAGATGGAGAACTTTGGAAAAAAGATGGGATTATATGGAAGGCCTATCAAAAGAAGGACAAAAAGGAAAATGGAAGCATAATAGAAAAGTGGTACGATAATGATGAGCGGGGTGGGCCTCTATTTCCAGATCCAAAAAATCCAACTCAACCTCTAAAATTAAGTGATAAAGTAAAGAGCTGGAAATCTGCAAAAAATGTTATTACATCAGGCCTCGAATGGGTAGAATATTTAGGAATTGGAGGTATGGGAACACGTGGATTTGGAAGAATCAGAAAGATTAGAGTTTTTAGTATCTAAACAAATCAAGCAGAGGGTGTTTCATTATGAATACTTCAACACTAAACCTCGACAAGATTGCAGCAGAATGCGCTCAAAATATTGTTAAAAACGTTAAGGAAAATTCACAAGGCGTAAAAAATCCTGTTGACACATTAGAGCGACTGGTGACGAAAGCCCTCGGTGTTTTGCAACAGCAGGGAATTTATGCCATGATGCTGTTTCTATTTTCCAGAACCAGTGACGAAAAGAAAATAGCTCCCTTTATACGTTCCGAACTGCATAATGTAGTAAACAAGATTCCTGAATTTGAAAATGAAACCGTTGAGGATACCCCAGACAAAGCGTTACAATTTTATTCTAATAATATATTAGACAATCTTGATACCTTATTACTTTTTAGAGATTTATTTGAGCAAACATTAATCTATACAAGATTTGGAGCAAAAGCGGCGAGCGAATAAAAAATGGCATGGAAAAAATACCAACTGGTTTTTAAACTACTAAGCCCATTGCACATCGGCTATCGTAAGGTGGGCAATCTCCACCAGACCCGAGAGTATGTTCCAGGTAAAGTGGTGTGGGGGGCGTTAACAGCGAGATTAACCCGCATGACCGGGAAGGGAGATTCCAGTAAGGGATATAGTGACATTGGAAAAGCGGTTGCTAACCATTTCCGATTTGGATACTTGTGGCCTGCAATTTTTAAAAACAATAATTCCACCGAACAATCCAAACTTGAAGTATGCTATCCATGGAGTAACACTGACTTTGACTACCAGTTTCTAAACAGTTACGCCAGCACCGCTTTGAATTATGATTTCCAATCCTCCGAAGAGGGTACACTTCATGAAACCGAATATATAGCCCCCAAAACTCGAGATAACCGGCAGGTTTATTTGAAAGGCGATTTATGGGTTGATGAGGACAATTTGAACAACCAGTTCATCAACTGGAAGTCGGCCTTGAACACAATGCATTTAGGTGGTGAACGGAATTATGGGTGGGGAAGAGTTCGCTTGATTAATGAATTGAAACCAATAGAGGACAATTCGATACCCGAAATTCAGATTACAAATGAAAGTAAAATCCCCGCACACGCATTTGCTATTGTTGGTAATCAAACGATACATGAAATTCAGGGTGAAGTAGAGCCTTTGTTGGGTTGGGAATGGGATAATTCAAACCAAAACCGTGTTTGGAAATTATCTGATCCTGAAATTTGTTACGTACCAGGTTCTATTCTAAAAGTTGATTGCAGTTTTGAAGTGGATGCTTTTGGTAGATTAAAAATGATTAAAAGTTCTTAAAAACAGTCTATTTATTCAATCTATCTTTTTTTCACAATAAATTTAATGGTGTTATTATGAATTCGACTTGGCCCAAAGATCGCAAAGCTCGCCTCATTGGTGCCCTCTTTCACGACATCGGCAAATTTCAGTATCGAGCTGAAAAAACCAATGTTCCACATGAAAAGAACAGTGCTGACTTCATTCATGAATATTTAGGAAACCACAATTGTTTAAAAGATTGTCTGGATGAAGCCGTCCGGTTTGCTCGGTCTCACCATGATGCTTCCGGAGATACAGCGATTCAGAGGGCAGACCACGTGGCTGCCGGAGAACGGGAAGAAGAGGAAAAGAAACAAGCGAGGCGTCCATTGCTTTCGGTATTTACACATATTCAAAATGTTAGACCTGATACCACCGCTAAAGTAGAACTTCGATATTTCAAGCCAGGCCCGATTGAATATGAGAATATCTTCCCTGAAGCGATGGATGAAAAACAGTTAGAAGATAGCCCGGCCTTGATGGAAATGCATCGCCCACATTGGGAAGGATTTTTAAAAGATGTTACGAACGTACCCAAAGATCTCAGTTTTCCGGCGTTGGTCAATACATTACTTTCTATATTAGAAAAATGGACGGCCCGGGTGAGTTCCGCTGGATATAAAAATTTGCCAGACATATCCCTCTACGACCATTTGAGAACCGTGGCAGCCTATGCGGATTGTTATGCCGAAGCTGATGATAAAGAAAAACCATTCCTGGTGGTAGAAGCAGACATTTCCGGAATACAACAATTTATTTATCGCATATCAAATATTGGAGACACGGAGAAAAAAGAAAAAGGCACCGCCAAGGTTTTACGGGGACGTTCTTTTTATATTGGTCTTCTGGCGGATGCGGTGGCAACCTTTCTGCTGGAACAACTCGGCTTGCTCAACGTGCATCTCCTGTTAAACGGCGGTGGGGGATTTACCATTCTGGCTCCCAACCAGAAAGCGATTCGGGAAAGATTGCCAGAATTACGAAAAGAAATCAATGACTGGCTATTCGATAGGTTCCAGGGCGAAATTGCCCTTAATCTGGTATGGGAGGCATTCTCTGAAGATGCGATTAAAGTTTTTGGTAAAGTAAAACGACGAATGCTTATAAAAATTGGAGAGGCTAAATACCACCGTCATTTTGAGCAACTGGGAGAAGAGCAATTCTGGCGACCCCAAAAGTTTGATGAAACTCAAATTATTCAATTGTGCAAATGGTGTGGCAATTATATTACTAAAAAGGAAAAAGGAATCTGCCCAACCTGCCAATTGCATAAAGAGATCGGACATATTTTACCCCACTCAGACACGATTTTGCTGGTACATTCCGGTTCGCTTAAACTGGAAAAAAGCTCTACGTATTTACCCATACCTTTCTCATCATTTAATCAAACATGGGTGCTTGTTCGAGAAAGTTCCGGTAAACAAACCGTTTATGATATTCTTCGTACCGTAATCTCGCAAGTTCCGAAAGATGTTGAAATAGATGTGATTCGCCTGAATAAAACCGATTTTCTGGAACCTCGATTTACCCATCTTTCTGGTTCCCATGGAGCAGGTGTTGGATTTCAATTTCGCTTTTTAGGAAATCACGCTCCAAAGGACGAGCATGGGGATATACTTAGTTTTGAGGAGCTTAGCCAACTTTCCGATGGCTATCCGATGCTTGGTGTGCTTCGGATGGATGTGGATTCGCTAGGTGCCGTTTTCGCCCATGGTTTTGACGAAGACCACCAGACTATTTCTCGAATAGCCAATCTCTCTCGCCTGTTTGTTCTTTTCTTCAGTGGTTATATCAATAAACTGGCCGAGGGAAACAATATCTACATTACTTATAGTGGAGGCGATGATCTATTCGTTGTGGGAGGCTGGACGCAGGTTATTGACTTTGCTCGTAGAGTACGACAAGATTTTCGTAAATTTGTCTCAGAGAACCCTCATCTCACCATTTCCGGAGGTATGGTAATTGTCTGGCATCATTATCCTATTCGTTTTGCCGCGGAACAAGCCGGGGATGAGGAAGAACACGCTAAAGCTCTGGATGCTGGTAAACCTTTAGAGAAAGATGCCTTTAGCATTTGGGAACAGGCGTATCATTGGGATGCACTGGAAAAGCTAATTCAATGGGGCGATAAATTTACTATCTTAATTCAAAGAGAAAAAGAAAAGCAGCAGAAATTAGCTTTAAAAAGCTTACTTCGGTACACCAGAGATCTCTGTTTACAAAGTTTTGGTGAAAATGGATCACAATTAATTGAATGGATCCCCAGGATTCATTATAAAATTCATTATGTTATAAAACGAAGAGCAGGAATTGGAGAAAAAGAAATTGAGGGAAAATCGATGGATATTGCTATACTTCTTGCTCCTTTGATTCAAGATCCTGCTTTTCTAAAGAATATTCGTTTACCGGCAGATTATGTTCTGTTAAAAAACAGAAACGATAAAATTGTTTAAAAATAAGGAGGTGCTCTATGGCTATTTTTGATGATGATCTTTCCCGAATTGATCCAGAAGAACTGAATAAACAGGCATTAGAATATGGAAAAAAATTTGCCCAGAAAGACAATATTCGAACTAACCAAATACGAAATTTTTTCAGTTCACTTACCAAAATCCGCAGTGAATTTTATCAGGAACAACGTAAAAATGCTCAAAAAGGAAATAAACTTCCTCCGTCTGTTAGAAAAGATTTGGTAATGTTGCGCCCCAAATTGGCTTATGCAGCGGGGAGGCATAAAGAAGTGCTTCCTTTTCAAAAATTTTTTGATGAAATCATTACATCTGTCCTAAAGTCGGAAAATCCTGTAGAAGCTATTAAAAATCTGTTCTTCATCAGCGATGCTATTATAGCTTATCACAAATATTTTGGTGGAAAAGATTGAAATAATATTTAAGGAGATAAAAATATGGCTCAATTAATTGCAAATATTATTTTAAAAGGAAGAATTCGTACTGTTACTGGTCTTTTAATTGGTAGCCCAAAAGTCACTTTCGAGATTGGCGGAGTAGATAAATATGTAATTCGTGATCCAGAATCAAAACTCCCTTACATACCTGGATCGTCTCTAAAAGGCAAAATGCGCATGCTTACTGAATTTGCAGAAGGCAGGATTTATATAACTGAAGAAGGAAAAGGTAAACCCTGCCAATGCGGTCAATGTCCAGTGTGCTATATTTTTGGAAATCCTGCAGAAATAGGTGAGAAAACCAGGAAGGGTCCTTCCCGCCTTATCGTACGAGATGCCTATCCGACAGATGCTACCCTGGCAATGTGGAAGGATGTAGAATCAGAACTACTTTATACTGAATATAAGGGAGAAAATACTTTAGATCGAATTACCTCCGCAGCAAATCCGCGCTTTTTTGAACGGGTCGTACCCAGAAGCGAGTTTGATCTGGAAATGGTGTATTCAGTGTACGACTTTAATGGTATCAATGATATCGAAAATTTGAAATATGTATATCAGGCATTGCGTCTGTTAGAGCATTCCTCCTTAGGTGGTCACGGCAGTCGGGGATATGGAAAAGTAACCTTTAAGCTGGCCGATCCATTGGTGTTTACAGTGGAAGATTATCGAGAACAACGCATTCGCATCCCGGAATTTTCCGAAGCGGATTACAAACCTCTCAATGAACTGGATGTAAACAACATTCTTCAAACGATTTCTGAAAAACTGAGCGCACAAGGAGGATTGTCGTGAAAATTATTTATCTGAAGCCACGTTCCACCTGGCGTGCTGAGTTGCGCTCCGATACCTTGTGGGGATTGCTCTGCTGGGGAGTCCGCTACGTGTGGGGAGAAAACAGGTTGTTAAATATGCTCGCTCAATTCGAATCGAGCTCACCCCCATTTCTAATTAGCAGTGCTTTTCCCACTCTTCAAAAAAACGGAGAGCAAGTACTGTTTCTTCCCAAGCCTATTTTTCGCCCTTTTCAGCTTCCTGACGAAGATTGGACTCCGGATTTGATGAAAGCCTACAAAAAATTTAAAAAATTAACCTACGTGCCACTGAAAATATTTCAAAAAATGATTAGTGGTGAATTGAGTGAAGAAAAATATTTTCTGGAATACAAATCCGAATGGCAAAGCTATGGTGATATTTTCCCTAAAAGACGTACCTACGTGCATAATACAGTGGATCGTTTAGGGGGAGAAACTGGCATCTACAACATTTCGTTCTGGAGCTCGGCACATCATACGGGATTATATTTCTTTCTTAAAATTCTGGATCAAGAATACGAGAGCATTCTGTGTTCCTTGTGGCCATTTTTTGAACACGTAGGTTTAGGCGGAGATGCATCCATTGGTAGAGGATTTTTTAAAATTACCGAAGACGAAATCGATGATTTTATGGTACCGGAAAACGCCAAACATTTTGTAACCCTCTCACTGTATTCACCTACACAAGACGAAATCCAGGTTTTTTCTCGCCACGAAGATCGCACCTGGTATCAATTAGAGCTGCGCAAAGGCCGGATTGGAGGTAAATTGTATGTCACAAACAATTTTTTGAAACAGCCATTGATAATGTTCAAAGAAGGAAGCTCTTTTCCAATATTAAATAAATCCACTTTCGGACGCTTACAGTTGGTTAAAAATATGGAAAAAGATCCCCGAAAAGTGTACCAGTATGGATATGCTTTTGCTGTACCCGTTATTTAATATCTGTTTTTGTTAAGAGTATTAAAAATGTTATAAAAGTTAGTACATAAAAATTTTCTTGTGGAAATTTAAAAAATCGTAGGTGTACAGGATGCACAAATTATATTTTAAAACACTTTCTCCCATCCACATAGGTACTGGTAAAGTACTTGAGCCATTTGATTATGTGTTCCATCAGGAGAAAATGATTATTCTCGATCAGCAAGCCTGTTTGGAACGGATGTTTGAGAAACATCCAGAATCGGTGGATCATTATGTTAATTGGATTCACGATACGGTAAATCGGATGAACAATGCCAAAAGTGAGGCTCGAGAAGCGCGGCGGAATCGGGAACGAAAACGTATTCAACAATACAATCAGTTGCTCTCAAATATCCGTAAAAATTTTAATTTAATCTATTTTTGTGAACATGAACTTAACGATCGGAATTTAGCCAGTGAAATTTTAAAAAATTCAAAATATCATAAGAATGCTATTTTTGCAATAGACCACCCAACCGGTACCCGTCAACTTCGGGAAATGCTTCATATTAATGGTCAACCGTACGTACCGGGTAGTTCGCTGAAAGGAGCAATAAGAACAGCATTGGCACATCGAGTAGTTAAGGGACTTTCAGGAAAAATGCTTGATCAACTTTTAAAAGGGAAACCGGGAACAAATATTAGTGGAATTTTAGAACCGCTGCAAAAAATAAGAGAACTTTCTCAAAAAGCGATTGCTGAAATTGAAAAAGGAAATGAGCAGAAAATCAACCAAACTTTAAAAGCCTTACAAAACGAACGCCGATTTAGAACTCAAAAGAAGAAAATAGGCGAAGAAGTAGAAAAGATTGTTTTTGGATGTGGAGATGGAGAAAAAAAGAAAATCGAAAAATTCGATGACCCCAAGTTTGACTTATTACGCTTGATCAAAATTTCCGATAGTCTGGATGGAGAGTGGGAATTACTTGCCGGACATCTTACGTCTTTTACACGTAATAATCGCACCGGTCAGCTTTCTGCGCAGCCAATTCAATATTGTCAATTTCTGGATGAAGGGAGTATTTTTTCCGTATCGATAGAAGTGGATACCCGATTAATTTCCGCAATTTTACATAAACGGGTGAAAGGATGGAACTATTTCGAAGAAAAATTTTACAATTTGTTTAAAATTGATCCGCAACTGTCTGAAGAGCAATTAGAGAGAAAGGTAATAGAAAGTATCGTGAAAGCGATTCGGGAATTTGGCCAAGCCGTTGTCGAAAAAGAAAAGGAGTGGCTCAAACAGTTTAAAACTCATGAGATGCACAGATTACATAATTTCTACGAAAATTTACCTCTTGATGCTGCTTTGTTGCGGATTGGTTTCTCCAGCGGCTGGCACAGTACAACGGTGGGATTGGCACTGGCTGAAAACCCAGCCCTCAGCGAATATTTGCCAGAAATCATTTATGCCTTCAATCTGGATTTAATCCAGAATCAAGAAAAATTGCTAAAAAGGGCCGAACGGAATCGCAATCGGGTAGAACAACAACTTCGCTTATTAAAACGCTCTCCACGTCCCAAAGGATTTCCTCGTTCTCGACGCCTTATTTCAGAGAACAAACGACCGTATTCACCAGTAGGATGGTTGCAGGTGGAATTGACTCCATATGCACAGTATAACCA